>NZ_JABUCO010000015.1:0-124430 GCF_019835205.1 Rhodococcus sp. BP-261
GTCATCGTCCACCCGTCGCCGATGTAGTCGGCGATGAACTCGCGCTCGGTCAACGACAGGAAGCGGCCCGACGGTAGCGGTGTCGCCCGGGGACGAACACCGCCACGATCCTGCACCCACCGGTGACCGGTCATCTCCGCCATACCGATCACCTCGGCGGCCTCTTTCACCGTCGAGCCCCAACCCAACAGAACCCAGAACAGCATCCGCACCTCATGGGTGTACACCGGACGTCCCATCGCAACCATCCCTCAATGATCAGGCACGTTGCGATGACTGCTTGAGACCGCCTACATTGCCACTCACAGGTGCGCTAGTGCCTGACCGGACATCCACCCGTGTAATCGACCCGAAACTCCTTGACCCCGTTGAGCCATCCGGACCTGAGCCGCCGGGGATCGGCCAACTTGGTGATGTCCGGGATGTTGTCGGCGATCGCGTTGAACATCAGTCCGATCTCCATGCGCGCAAGATTCGCTCCGATGCAGTAGTGCGCACCATGGCCGCCGAATCCGACGTGCGGATTGGGGTTTCGCGTGATGTCGAATCGGTGAGGATCCTCGAACACGTCTTCGTCGAAGTTCGCCGAGCCGTAGAACATCGCAACGCGTTGGCCTGCCTTTATCGTCGTGCCGTTCAGATCGAAGTCCTCGAGGGCGGTGCGCTGGAACGCCGTGATCGGGCTCGCGTAGCGGACGACCTCGTCGGCCGTCGTGTCCGGACGCTCCTTCTTGAACAGTTCCCACTGATCGGGGTTGTCCATGAACGCCGCCATCCCGTGCGTGATCGCATTGCGGGTGGTCTCGTTCCCCGCCACCGCCAGGATGATGACGAAGAAGCCGAATTCCTCTGGCTTCATGTGGTCACCGTCGATGTCGGCGTTGATCAGAGTGGTGATGATGTCGTCTTTCGGACACCGGCGCCGCTCGTCGGCCATCTGATACGCGTAGCCGAGGATCTGCGTCGACGCCTCCACCGGGTCTATGTCGAATTCCGGATCGTCGTACGACGTCATCTCGTTCGACCAGTCGAAGATTTTCTTGCGGTCCTCCTGTGGAATACCGATGAGATCGGCGATGGCCTGCAGAGGAAGCTCCGACGCGACCTCGGTGACGAAGTCACCTGTCGGATTCTGTGCAGCCTTCTTGACGATGACGTCGGCGCGCCGTTCGAGCTCGGCCCGGAGACCGTTGACGGCCTTCGGCGTGAACCCCTTCGACACGAGCTTGCGGGTCTTGGTGTGTTGGGGCGCATCCTGATTCAGCATGACGAAGCGCTGCAGCTCGATCTGCTCGCGCGTGATGTCGTCGTTGAAGCGCGGCAGCGCCGTGTTCTCGCGACTCGAGAAGACATCGCTGCGCTTCGAGATCTCCTTGACGTCCGCGTGCTTGGTGACGACCCAGTAGCCGTCGTCATGAAATCCGCCGATCTCCGGAGACTGCGGACACCACCAGATCGGCGCTGTCCTCCGCAATTCGGCGAATTCCTTCACCGGGATGTGGCTTTCGTAGATGCCGGGATCGGTGGGGTCGAAGTTCTCCGGCAGATCGGGACGCGTGAGGTCCGGTCGTACTGTCACTGGCTCTCCTGACATCTGCAACACGTTCTAGGTTTATTCAAACACAGAGGCATGTGGCACGGAAGAATAATGGTCGACGGCACTTGCACGTCGAAGAGAACGTGTTCTAATTTCGAGAGGCAGGAGGGAAAGGAGTTCACCGTGGGTGATCCCGTCGTCGTCGAGGCCGTCCGCACACCGATCGGCAAGAGAGGAGGCTGGTTGTCGAGCCTGCACGCCGCCGAACTACTCGGGCTCGCGCAACGCGGCGCACTCGACCGGCTCGGACTCGACCCCACGCACAGCGACACTGTCGAACAGGTCATCGGCGGGTGCGTCACCCAGGCCGGCGAGCAGTCGAACAACGTCACCCGCACCGCCTGGCTCCACGCGGGACTTCCGTGGCAGACCGGATGCATGACCGTCGACGCGCAATGCGGTTCCGCGCAGCAGGCCACTCACCTCGTCGCGGGCCTGATCGCAGCAGGCGCGATCGACAGCGGCATGGCATGCGGAGTCGAGTCGATGAGCCGAGTTCCGTTGGGCGTCAATGTCGGCGAGAACGCAGGGCCGCGTCGACCCGAGTCGTGGAACATCGACCTGCCCAATCAGTTCGAGGCCGCCGAACGGATCGCCCGACGCCGCGGCCTCGGTCGCGCCGATCTCGAGGCTCTCGGCGTGCGCTCTCAAGCGTTCGCGAGACGCGCCTGGGACGAGGGTCGGTTCGATCGTGAGGTCCTGCCGGTGGCCGTCGGCGACGAGGTCGTCACCCGCGACCAGGGCCTGCGCGACACGACGACGGAATCGCTGGCGAGGTTGACACCGGTAATGCAGGACGGCCTTCACACGGCCGGGACGTCGTCGCAGATTTCCGACGGGGCCGCGGCGGTGATCTTGATGGACTCGGCACGCGCCGTCGAACTGGGTCTCACCCCGCGGGCGCGGATCGTCGCGCAATGCTTGGTCGGGGCGGAAACCGAGTTTCACCTGGACGGTCCGGTCCAGGCCACGACACGGGTTCTGGAACAGAGTGGCATGAAGATCGGCGATCTGGATCTGTTCGAGGTGAACGAGGCGTTCGCATCGGTTCCGCTGTCCTGGGCGTCGGTTCATCGCCCGGACATGGACAAGGTGAACGTCAACGGCGGGGCGCTGGCGTTGGGCCACCCCGTCGGAAGCACCGGTGCACGACTGCTGACCACCGCGTTGCACGAACTCGAGCGTCGTGACGCGTCGACGGCACTGATCACCATGTGCGCGGGTGGCGCGCTGTCGACGGGGACGATCATCGAACGAGTGTGAAAGCGACCGAAAAGTACGTTCTACGAGCATGTTTCAGCACTGCACAGCGGTTATCCACCGGTTATCATCGAGGTGTCGCATGCACTACGCGTGCGGCCGGTCGAAAGAAGATATCCGATGTCCGCAGACTTCGCGGCCAGACTGAATACGCTGTTCAACACGGTGCACCCGCCGGGCCGCAAACCACATACCAACGCCGAGGTCGCCGACGCATTGGCCGAAGGTGGCCACCAGATCTCCAAGCCGTACATTTCGCAGCTACGCTCCGGGCAACGGACCAATCCGTCCGACGACACCGTGGCCGCGCTCGCCCGCTTCTTCAAGGTCAAGTCCGACTACTTCTTCAACGACATCTACGCGACGAAGGTCGATCGCGACCTCGAGCTCATCACACAGATCGAGGGGTACGGGTTGCGCAGGCTGTCGGCGCGCGCGTTCGACCTGTCCGAGGACTCGCAGAATCTGCTCAGCGCGGTGGCGGAGAAGCTTCGCGTCAGCGAGGGGCTGCCCGAGGTACCGCCGGACAGTACCTAGCTGCTCGCGGCTTTCGCGGCGATGCGCGCCTGCACTTCGGGTCGACGCAGCGGCGGCAGGGTGGGTGGCGGCTGACGACGGTCGGGCAGTGCGTCGAGCAGCCGGTGCGTCGTCGCGGTGACCTCGGCGACCGCCTGTTCGAACGCGTCACGCGTCGCATCGGATGTCTTCTGGACGCCGCTGATCTTGCGGACGTACTGCCTTGCCGCGGCCTCGATCTCCTCGTCGGTCGCATGCGGTTCGAGCCCACGCAGCGTGGTGATGTTTCGGCACATGCCCGCCACGATAGCCCTGCTCTAGCTCGCCAGCAGCCCTTCGAGAGCACGCATGCACAGCGTCTTCACGTCCTCTTCCGTGATTGCCCTGCGGTCCAGCCAGTCGAGGCATACAGCGCGAACGAACGACACCCATCCGCGCAACGCGGACTTCATCAGCTCGGTCTGCAGCTCCGGCGGCAGCGCGGCGAGTATTCGCTGCTGTTGCGTGTCGAACTCGGCCGTCACGATGGCCTGAATCTCGGTGTCGCCCAGTATGGATCCGCGGTTGATCGCCCGGACGCCGTGTTCGTGCTCGGAGGCGTATCGAATGTAGGCATCGAGACCGGCAGCGACCTGTTCGACGACCGGGAGCGACGTGTCCGGCGCCGTGATCTCGAGAATGCGCACGGATTCGACGCGAATGATCTCGGCGAAGAAGTCACGTTTCGACGGGAAGTAGTGATACATCAAGCCCCGCGAGACGCCGGCCAGATCGGCGACCTCCTCGATCCACACGTCGTCGTACGGCCGATCGGCGAAAAGCCGGGATCCGATGTCGAGGAGCTGAGTACGTCGTTCCGTCGGGGACAGCCGCTTACGAGAGGTGGTCATGACGAGTACCGATGCTACTTGACACCGGTTCGACAACGAGTACGTTCGTTGTTGTATCCGAGTTCAATAGGAGCGAAAGGTACTGCCCATGACCACCGACGTCGCTGTTCGTGCACCGTCGCTGCCCCATCCTCCGAAGCGAGTGCCGGTCCTCGGCGACGTTCTCGGTGTGCACGCGTCCACACCCGTCCAGGATTCGATTGCCCTCTCACGTTCGCTCGGACCGATCTTCGAACGCGTCGTCCTCGGGCAACGGTTCGTCATCGTGACCGGCTCCGACCTCGTAGAGGACCTGTGCGACGAGAGTCGGTTCGTCAAACACGTCGCACCCGCAGTCGAGGGCCTGCGTTCGATCGGCGGCGACGCGCTGTTCACGGCGTACTCACACGAGCCCAACTGGCGGAAGGCACACGACCTGCTGCGTCCGGCCTTCGCGCAGAGTGCGATGCGGAGTTACCACGACATCATGGTCGACGTCGCGTCCGATCTGACGCAGCGCTGGCGCGAGCACGGCACCGTCGACGTGTCGTCCGACATGACGAAGCTGACGCTCGACACCATCGGCCGTACCGGATTCAGCTACACGTTCGACTCGTTCACGCGCGACGAGCGGCACCCGTTCGTCGACGCGATGGTGCGTACCCTCACCCACAATCAGCGTCGCGAAATACTGAAACTGCCGATCGTCAGCGATCTGTGGTTCCGACGACGCGACCGGCAGAACGAGGCCGACAAGCAGTACATGGCCGACCTGCTCGACGACATCATCAGGACGCGGCGGGACGGCAGCGGTTCACGCGGGCAGCACGATTTGCTCGACATCATGCTCGACGCCGCCCGCGACGCGGACAACCCCAACGCGCTGAGCGAAGTGAACATCCGCCAGCAGATTCTCACGTTCCTGATCGCCGGCCACGAAACCACTTCCGGTGCATTGTCTTTCGCGCTCTACTACCTGTCCCGTCACCCCGAGATCTTCGCGGCCGCCCGCGCCGAGGTCGACGAGGTCTGGGGCCGCACCACGTCGGGTAGCGACGCCCCCTCGTTCGCGCAGGTACCGAAGCTGCGCCTCGTCCGGCGGATACTCGACGAGACATTGCGCCTGTGGCCGACGGCTCCCGCGTTCGCGCGAGAAGCGCGTCAGGACACCGTCGTCGGCGGAACGTATCCGATGAAGAAGGGCGACTGGGTTCTCGTTCTGATACCCGGACTGCATCGCGATCCGGTGTGGGGACCTAATCCCGACGCGTTCGACCCCGATCGCTTCCGGTCCGACCGTGTGCGTTCGCGGCCCGGCCACGTCTACAAACCGTTCGGCACCGGTGAACGAGCATGCATCGGAAGGCAATTCGCGATCCACGAAGCAGTGCTCGTGCTCGGAACCATCCTGCGGAACTTCGATATACATGCCGATCCGAACTACCGCCTCGTCATCGAGGAACGACTGACCCTCATGCCGAAGAACTTCGAACTGGGCATCTCAATCCGGAAGTAGCGGAACGGACATCCCGGTGTTTCGCCCCAGCAGCACTCCTCTCGTCAGCGCCGTCTTCCCGAATTTGTCGTGCACACCGTCGAGCGCGACATCGAGTGCCGACGCGCTCGGCCCGTCCTGCGGTGCGTCGAACTGAAGCTCGAGTTGCTCGGCGCCGCTGCGTTCGATGTTGGAGACGGTGACGCCGACGAGCGTGATGCCCCGGTCGGCGATGAGTGACCGCGCGTCACGCAGCAGCGTCAACGCGGCATCCTCGATGTCGCGGGTGTCGGCGGTGGCGCGCCGCAGCGTGTGCGATCGGGTGACACGCGTGAAATCGGCGAACCGGAGGCGTAGCACGACGGTGCGCCCGGTGCGGTCGGCCGCCCTCATGCGCCCGGTGACCCGGTCGATCAAGGCGATCAGCGCCGCCTCGACGTCCTGCGGTGACGTCGGGCCGCGCCCCAACGCGTGCTGCGCGCCGATGGAACTGCGCCCGCGATACGTCGTCACCTGCCGCGCATCACGATTATTGGCGAGCGCGTACAGGTGACGGCCTGTGCCCTTGCCCAGAATCGACACGATCGACGCCTCACTGTGCGCGGCCATGTCGCCGACCGTCCTGATGTCGAACGCGTGCAGTTTCTCGGCGGTGACCTTGCCGACGCCCCACAGCCGCTCGATCTTCAGCGGATGCAGGAACTCGAGCTCCCGACCGGGCTCGACGAGCAGTAGGCCGTCCGGCTTACCGACCGCGCTGGCGACCTTGGCCAGGAACTTGGTGCACGCGATACCGACGGTGATAGGGAGACCGACCTGCTCGCGCACGTCCCTGCGCAGGCGTTCGGCGATCTGGACCGGAGCACCCGCGATCTTGCCCAGGCCGCCGACCTCGAGGAATGCCTCGTCGACCGAAATGCCTTCGACCAGCGGCGTGGTGTTGCGGAAGATGTCGAAGACCGCCCGACTGGCTTCGAGATACGCGTCCATCCGAGGGGGAACGACGATGGCATGCGGGCAGAGGGCACGAGCCTGTCCCCCGCTCATCGGCGTCCGCACACCGAAGGCCTTGGCCTCGTAGCTGGCCGCGAGCACGACTCCACCACCGACGAGCACTGGCTTCCCGCGCAACCGAGGATCATCGCGCTGCTCGACGGACGCGTA
This sequence comes from Rhodococcus sp. BP-261, assembly GCF_019835205.1. Taxonomy (NCBI): domain Bacteria; kingdom Bacillati; phylum Actinomycetota; class Actinomycetes; order Mycobacteriales; family Nocardiaceae; genus Rhodococcus; species Rhodococcus sp. BP-261. The sequence continues at coordinate 6,902 of NZ_JABUCO010000015.1, forward strand.
GAACGAATCGAGGTCGGCATGCATGATGCTGGCCTGCTGCGGTTCGTCGGCGTCGGACACGAACATATGTTCGCACAGGCCACCGACAAGTTCGCCGCGATCGCGCCCTACGACCCGTACCACGCCGGTAACATTCACCAAGCACTTGCTTGTCGCAAGCACCGGGGGAATCTAGTGGAGACAGACGTCATGGACGACACCGAACCGACCACGAGCCCGGCCGCACTACGTCGCGCTGCCGAGAAATTCGCCGATCTCGACGCGGTCGCGGGCGACGGCGTTCGGTGGAGCTTCGGCGACCTGCATCGACAGGTCGCGATCGTCGCGCGCGCGCTCGTCGCACGCAACGTCGGCGCAGGTGACCGCGTCGCCATCTGGGCGCCCAACACCCACCACTGGGTCGCGTCGGCGCTCGCGGTGCACTACGCGGGAGCTGTTCTCGTACCGATCAACACCCGCTACAAGGCCGCGGAAGCCCACGACATCCTGACCCGCAGCCGAGCCGTCGCACTGTTCGTGGCCGGTGAATTCCTCGGTGTCGACCGGTTCGCCGAACTGAAAGCCGTCGGACTTCCCGTGTCGCTGCTGACCGTCGTTCGGCTCGGCGGCGAGGTGCCACAGAACGACACGGCCATTCCGTGGGGCGACCTGCCGTTCCTCGGCGCGGCCGCCACCGAGGAGGCCGTCGAACAGCGGGCCGACGGCGTCACCCCCGACACCGTGTCCGACATCCTGTTCACCTCGGGCACGACGGGCAGAAGCAAAGGCGTCCTCAGCGCGCATCGGCAGCTCGTCGGCGTCGCGCGCGCGTGGGCCGAGTGCGCGACACTCGACTCCGACGACCGTTACCTGGTCGTCAATCCGTTCTTCCACAGTTTCGGGTACAAAGCAGGAATCATCGCCGCTCTGCTGACCGGAGCGTGCGTCGTGCCGCAGTCGGTGTACGACGCCGAGGCCGCGATGGACACCGTGGAACGTGAGCGCATCACCGTCCTGCCCGGCGCGCCCACCATTTTCTCGACGATCCTCGACCATCCGTCTCGTGCGCAGCACGATCTATCGACGCTACGAGTCGCCGTCACCGGTGCCGCCGTCGTGCCGGTCGCGCTCGTCGAACGCATGCAGAACGACCTGAAACTGGACGTCGTCCTGACCGCGTACGGACTCACCGAGGCCGTCGTCGCCACGATGTGCCGCCCGGGCGACGACGCGGAGACCGTCGCGAGAACATCCGGCCGTCGCGTCGCGGACATGGACGTCGCGATCGCGCCGTCCGGAGAGATCCTGCTGCGAGGCCCCAACGTCATGCTCGGATATCTCGACGACGCCTCCGCCACGGCACAGGCGATCGACGAGGACGGGTGGCTGCACACCGGGGACATCGGAACCCTCGACGAGCGTGGGTATCTCACGATCACCGACCGCCTGAAGGACATGTACATTGCCGGCGGCTTCAACGTCTATCCGGCCGAGGTCGAACAGTCGCTCGCCCGGCTGCCGGGTGTCGCTGAGTCCGCGGTCGTCGGAATTCCCGACGACCGTCTCGGCGAGGTCGGCCACGCGTTCGTCGTCCGGACGCAGGGGGCGACACTCACCGCCGACGACGTCATCGCGTACTGCCGCGAGAAGATGGCGAACTTCAAGACGCCGCGCGTCGTCACGTTCCGAGATTCCCTGCCGCGCAACGCAAGCGGCAAGGTTCTCAAGACCGAGCTGCGCTGACGCACCCGAAGGCGCACTACGTGACCTTCTGGGCGCTGCCGATGGCGTCGGCGAGCTGACCGAGCCAGTCGGCGTATTCGGCGTAGGTATTGGGGCGCTTGTCGTCCCAGTCCAGGACCTGCCCGGCGGCAACGGCCGGGAGCGAACCGTAGATGGCCGACTGCGCGAGGACTTCCTTGCCCGCCGGATACTCGAGCATGATGTCCGCCGCGTACTGCGGCACGTTCTCCCAGCTGACCGTTGCCCACGGCGTCTCGCCGCCCGGGCCGGCGAGAGACACACCGAGCTCGTTCAGCAGCTTCAAGACTACGAGGTTCTGCGTTCCGATGTACACACCGGCGTCCGAGACGTTCAGCGGCATCACGGTCAAACCGGGTTTCGACGCGGCCGCGTCCCGTACCCGCTGCTTGGCGGCTTCGAAAGCCTCGCGGTCCGAGGCGATCTCGTCGGAGTCGACGTCGGCGCCCAACGACTGCGCGATGGACCGGTACTGGTTCAGCGTCTCGTCGACGGACACGCTGGTGTTCACACCGACGAACGGTGCGACCGCGGTGATCTGCTCGGCCTGCGACGCTTCCCACCACGTCCAGGACTCGGGCGCGGCAGCCTTCGAGTACCCGATGATCACGTCGGGATCGAGGGTGGCAGCCGCTTCGGTGTCGAAGACAGAGTCGGTCCCGATGAGCGTCATCTCGTCGGCCTGTGCGTTCCCGAGGCCGGACCCGTCGGTGATACCGAATCCGAAGACCCCTGCGGGCCGGACGCCGTAGTCCCACAGCGCGGCTGCGCTGTACGCGTCGACGATGATGCTGTCCGGCCGGCCGTCGGTCGTGACGGTGTTTCCGAACCCGGTCGTGTACGACCATGATTCGGAGCTGGCCGACTCGGCTTCGGCGTCGGCGTCGGATGAGCATCCCGCCGCGGCGAGGGCGAGAACGGCGATGGCAGCGCTGGCGCGCAGGGAGGTCTTCATGAGCACCTCGTAAAGATAGCTTAGGCAAAGCTATGGCGGCTACACCACCCGAAGGCGCACTACAACCACGTATCCGCAGACGTCGAGGTCAGGAATGCCTCCAGGTCGTCGCGCCACGGGGCCGGGACGGTCTTGTCCGGTTCGATTCCGGTGTACTGACCCCGATAGAACAGCAGAGGCCGCTCACCGGTGATCTCGCCGAGCGAGTGCACGCGTCCGACGACGATGACGTGATCGCCTCCGTCGTGGACGGTGTCGACCGTGCAGTCGATGTGCGCGAGCGAGCCCGCGAGAATCGGCGAACCCAACTCGGATCTGCGCCAGTCGATTCCGGCGAACTTGTCCGCCTCTCGTGATCCGAACCGGGCGCACGTCTTCTGCTGCTCTTCACCGAGTACGTTGACGGCGAACGTGCCTGTGCGCTCGATCGCCGCCCAGGACCTCGACCCTTTCGCCGGGCAGAACAGGACGAGCGGAGGGTCGAGCGACAATGCGGCGAACGACTGGCACGCGAACCCAGCGGGCGTGTCGTCGACGATGGTGGTCACGACTGTGATCCCCGTGCAGAACTGGCCGAGGACGGTTCTGAAGACACGAGGATCGATCGTCATGGTCTCGACCCCACCGTGAAGTCGTGTCCCCACAGGCTGACGGCCGTGCTTTCACGTGCCACCCATTTGTCGTCCTCGACTTGTCTTCCTTCGCAGCCGAATTCGACGTCGAACCCGCCTGGCGTCTTCATGTAGAACGACAACATCAGATCGTTGACGTGCCGACCGAGCGTCGCCGACATCGGTACCTTACGCCGCAACGCGCGGTCGAGCGCGAGGCCGACGTCGTCGGAGTTCTCCACCTCGATCATCAGATGCACGATGCCGCTCGGCGTGGGCATCGGTAGGAACGCCAGGCTGTGGTGACGCGGGTTGCACCCGAAGAAGCGCAGCCACGCAGGCGGTCCGTCGGCGGGTCGACCCATCATCTGCGGCGGAAGGCGCATCGAGTCACGCAGCTTGAAGCCCAGCACGTCGCGGTAGAAGCGCAGGGACGCCTCGTCGTCGTCCGTCGACAGCACGACGTGGCCTAGCCCCTGCTCTCCGGTGACGAAGCGATGTCCGTACGGACTGACGACTCGCCGGTGTTCGAGCGCCGCACCGTGAAACGCCTCGAGCGTGTTGCCCGACGGGTCCTCGAACACGATCAGCTCGTCGACGCGCCGGTCCTGCAGTTGCTCGGCAGTCCCCTCCTTGTACGGAACCCCTGCGTTGTCGAGCGCATCTCGGATCTCTTGCAACTCTGCGGCGTTCGCAGTCTCCCACCCGGACACGAGCAGCCGATCCTTCTCGCCGGGCACGATCACCAGTCGCGCCGGAAAGTCGTCCATCCGTAGGTACAGCGCACCGGGTGTCGCACCTTTTCCCTCGACCATCCCCAGCACCTTCAGCCCGTATTCACGCCAGGCAGCCATGTCGGTGGCTTCGACGCGCATGTACGCGAGCGAACGGATTCCCATGACTCAGCTCCCTTCCGTCAGGAACGCCGTTGTCAGACGGTTGAACTCGTCGGCCACCTCGACCTGCGCCCAGTGACCACATCGGCCGAACACGTGCAGTTGAGCACGCGGAATGGTCTTGAGTGCGACCAACGCACCGTCGATCGGGTTGACCCTGTCTTCGCGTCCCCAGATCAGCAGCACGCGCTGGCGCAGCTTGTACGCCTCACGCCACAGCATTCCCTTCTCGTAATCGGCTCCGGCGAAGGACTTTCCCATTGCTTTCATCGCCGCGATCGACTCCGGGGTGGACGCCTGTGCGTAGCGCCGGTCGAGCAGCTCGTCGGTGATCAGCGACTGGTCGTACACCATCACCTTCAGGAACGCCGCGAGCTTCTCCTTGGACGGGCCCGGTGGCGCGGCGAAGTTCCCGAGATTCTTGACCCCTTCGGTCGGATCGGGCGCGAACAGGTTGATGCTCAACCCTCCCGGACCCATGAGCACCAATCTGCCTGCGCGACTCGGAAAGTCGAGGGCGAACCGCACCGCGGTGCCGCCCCCGAGAGAGTTGCCGAGCAGATGCACGCGGTCGATGCCCAGATGGTCGAGCAGATCCTTCAGCGCGGAGCTGCTGTGTACGAAGTACTGCGGATGCTCGGTCGGCTTGTCGGACTCGCCGAACCCGGGCTGATCGACGCACAACACGTGAAACCGCTGGGCAAGAACCGGAATGTTCGTCGCGAAGTTCGACCACCCGGACGCGCCCGGTCCGCCGCCGTGCAGCAGCACGATCGTCGTATCGTTGTGGGCGCCTGCCTCGTGGTAGTGCAACGTCAGATCGTCCCGCACCCGGGCGAACTTCGACGTCGACTCGTACGTCATCTCCTGCACGGTCGCGGTCATACCATCGTGTCCTTCAAAGGAAGTCCGAATTCTCCCCCACCGAACATCTGATACGCCCGCTCCGGGTCGTTCGCCGCGTGGACGCGTCCGGCATGCGCGTCGCGCCAGAAGCGTTGCAGCGGAGCGGAGTTCTGCAATGCCGTCGCGCCGGCGCTTTCGAAGAGTAGGTCGATCGACGCAACGGACCTGCCCGTCGCACGGACCTGATCGCGTCGAGCACGCAGTCGCAGTTCGATCGGAACTTCCTTCCCTGCTTTCAGTAGCGCGTACTCGTCGGCCACATTGCCCGAGAGCTGCCGCCAGGCGGCGTCGATGTCGCTACTCGCCTCGGCGATGCGGACTTTCGCGAACGGGTCGTCCTTGCCGGTCTCGCCGACGAACGCTTTACGCACCCGCTTGCCCTGATGCTCGACGTGCGCCGCGTACGCGCCCTCGGCCATGCCGACGATCGGCGCCGAGATGGTCGTGGGATGAATGGTGCCCCAGGGCATTCGGTAGACCGGCGCGGTGTTTCGTTCGAGCCCCTCGGCAGTACCCTCGTTCATCTTCTTGAAGCTCAATACGCGATAAGACGGCACGAACTTGTCCTCGACGACGACGGTGTTGCTGCCGGTACCGCGAAGACCGACGACGTTCCAGACGTCGTCGATGCGGTAGTCCTCACGCGGGACGAGGAACGTCACGAAGTCGACCGGGCGGCCGTCCTTGATGACGGGACCGCCGAGCATCGCCCACGTCGCATGGTCACATCCGGACGACCACTGCCATGCCCCCGACAACCGGTATCCGCCGTCGGCGACGGTTCCCGCACCCATCGGCGCGTACGACGACGAGATTCGGACGTCGGTGTCCTGACCCCAGACGTCCTCCTGCGCCTGCTGGGGGAACAGTGCGAGGTGCCAGTTGTGCACACCGATGATCGAGCTGACCCAGCCGGTCGAGCCGCACGCACTCGCGATCTTCTTCACCGCCGAATAGAAGAGAACCGGATCCTCCTCGTATCCACCCCACTGCGACGGCTGCAGCAACCGGAAGAATCCCACTTCCTGGAGCGACTTGACCGTGTCGTCGGGGAGCCGTCGTAGATCCTCGGTGTCCTGCGCACGCTCGCGCAGCGTGGGCAGTAGCGCGTCGAGCCTGTCGAAAACCTCGTGAGTCACCTGAGCCGCCTTCCGTGGATTCCGAAGTCAGACTAGAACACGTTACTGCCGACTGTCGAGAACTGGTTCCACCGCTCTCACTAGCGAGTTGTTGCCCTATTCTATAACGTGTTCTACTGAGTGGGACGAGCAGAAGGAAGGCACGCACATGGCCCGAATCCGTGAGATCGACGTCGGCGAGACCCCCACCCGGTATGCCCGCGGCTGGCACTGCCTCGGCCTGACGAAGACCTTCGCCGACGGCACACCACACGCGATTCATGCCTTCGGGACCAAACTCGTGGTGTTCGCGGACTCGTCGGGAAAGATCGTGGTGCTCGACGGCTACTGCCGCCACATGGGCGGCGACCTCACCCAGGGCACGGTCAAGGGCGACGCAATCGCCTGCCCGTTCCACGATTGGCGCTGGGGAGCGAGCGGCAAGTGCACCGAGATTCCCTACGCCCGACGCGTTCCGCCACTCGCAAGAACCCGAACCTGGACGACGCTCGAGCGCAACGGGCAACTGTTCGTCTGGAACGACGCCGAGGGCAATCCGCCGCCCGACGACGTGACCATTCCGCGTATCGACGGCGCGTACAGCGACGACTGGACCGACTGGACGTGGAACTCGATGGTCATCGAGGGCGCGAACTGCCGCGAGATCATCGACAACGTCGTGGACATGGCTCACTTCTTCTACATCCATTACGCATTTCCGACGTACTTCAAGAACGTCTTCGAGGGCCACGTCGCGTCGCAGTATCTGAACACCAAGGGGCGTCCCGACATCGGCATGGCGTCGCAGTACGGGGGTGACACGCTGCTGAAGTCCGAGGCGTCGTACTTCGGGCCGTCGTACATGATCAATCCACTGATCAACATCTACGGGGGATACGAGGTCAGCAGCGTTCTGATCAACTGCCACTACCCGATCGACCAGAACTCGTTCGTGCTGCAGTGGGGAATCACGGTGAAGAAACCGGAGGGGATCGACGACGCGACCGCGACCAAGCTGGCAGAGAAGTTCACCGAAGGAATCAGCGTCGGTTTTCTGCAGGACGTCGAGATCTGGAAGAACAAGACCAAGATCGACAACCCACTGCTCTGCGAGGAGGACGGGCCGGTGTACCAGCTGCGGCGTTGGTACGACCAGTTCTACGTCGACGTCGCGGACATCACCGAGAAGATGACCGCGCGTTTCGAATTCGAGGTCGACACCACCAAGGCCAACGAGGCCTGGCAGCACGAAGTGGAGGAGAACCTGGCGCGGCAGGCGGCGGAGAAGGCAAATGCCTGATCGGCGGGCAGGAGCGGAACGACCCGGGAAGATGTTCTGGGCGAAAGCGCCTGATTTCGCCGACGATCCCAGCCGCGTCGAGGAAATTCACGCGCAGACAATTCGGGACAAGGAGAACTACCTGGACTCGAGGCTCGCACCGGTCGAATGTCGGACGTGCGGGACGTGTGTTCTGGTGCGCAAGAACAGCGTCAAGCAGACCTCGGTGCAGTGGACGTCCAGGCCGTCGGAGACGTGCCCGGTGTTTCGCGAAGCCGGTGACTCCGCGACGCAGGACTCGTGCCCGCGGATGCAGGAGTCGATCGACGCTGCAGTGCTGGTGGGGCGCATCCCATGTGAGTAGAAATGCATAGCGGTCTATGTATTTTCGTGCACGTGCGGCGCAGCCGCCCGCAACTCCAGGGCGATGTCGATCAGCTGATCTTCCTGCCCGCCGACCAACTTTCGCTCTCCGGCGCGCACGAGCAGCTCGGCCGTCGACACCCCGTACCTCTCGGCTTGACGTTCGGCGTGGCGTAGGAAGCTCGAGTAGACCCCGGCGTAGCCCATCATCAGCGCCTGCCGGTCGAGCAAGCACTCCGCGGGCATCACCGGGCGCACGACGTCCTCGGCCGCATCGCAGATCGCGAAGAAGTCGATACCCGTCTCGATTCCGAGTTTGTCGCACACACCGACGAACGCCTCGACGGGCGTATTACCCGCTCCCGCACCGAACCTCCTGGCGCTGCCGTCGATCTGCTGCGCCCCCGCCCGCACCGCACAGATCGAATTGGCCACTGCCAGATCGAGATTCTCGTGCCCGTGGAAGCCGACCTGAGCGTCGTCACCCAACTCCGCGACCAGCGCGGCGACACGATCGGTCACCTGCTCGAGCACGAGAGCCCCCGCCGAATCGACGACGTAGACGCATTGGCAGCCCGCGTCGGCCATGATGCGCGCCTGCTTCGCCAGCACTTCGGGTGGCTGCGAGTGCGCCATCATCAGAAATCCGACGGTCTCGAGTCCGCGGTCACGCGCGAGACCGAAGTGCTGGACGGCGACGTCGGCCTCCGTGCAATGCGTTGCGACGCGGCAGATCGACGCACCGTTACCCTGGGCGGCGACGATGTCGTCCTTGACGCCCAGGCCCGGCAGCATGAGGAACGCGATCTTGGCGTTCTCGGCCGTGGCCGCGGCGACCGAAATAAGTTCCTGCTCGGGTGTTTTCGAAAAACCGTAGTTGAACGACGACCCGCCGAGCCCGTCGCCGTGCGTCACCTCGATGACGGGAACGCCCGCGCCGTCGAGTGCCGAGACGATGGCGCGCGCATCGTCGGCCGTGAACATGTGCCGCTTGTGGTGGGACCCGTCGCGCAGGGACGTGTCGGTCACTCGGATCACGAAATCTTCTCCTTCACGACGTTCTTGGCCACTTCCTCGCCGACGCGCGTCGCCGCCGCCGTCATGATGTCGAGGTTGCCCGCGTACGGGGGCAGGAAGTCGCCCGCACCCTCGACCTCGACGAAGATCGTCACTTTCGCGTACCCACCCGAGATGTCCGACGCGTCGTCGAACTGCGGCTCGTTGAGCAATCGGTACCCGGGCACGTACTCGGCGATGTCGTCGGCCATCCGGTGGATCGATGCGACGATCGCGTCGGTGTCCGCGTCACCCGGAATGGCGCAGAAGATCGTGTCCCGCATGATCATCGGCGGATCAGCTGGGTTCAGGATGATGATCGCCTTCCCACGCCCGGCCCCGCCGATCAGTTCGATGCCTCGACTCGTGGTCTTGGTGAACTCGTCGATGTTCGCCCGTGTCCCGGGCCCCGCGGACAGCGACGCCACCGACGCGACGATCTCGGCATACGGCACGTCCACCACCCGCGACACCGCATGCACCATCGGGATTGTCGCCTGCCCACCGCACGTGATCATGTTGACGTTGGGTGCATCGAGATGTTCGTGCAGGTTGACCAGCGGCACCACCGCGGGCCCGACGGCTGCCGGCGTCAGATCGATCGCACGGATGCCCGCCTCGGCGTAGCGCGGCGCAGCATCGCGATGGACGTACGCCGACGTCGCCTCGAACACCAGATCGGGCTTCTCGTCCTGGGCCAACAACCAGTCGATGCCGTCGGAGCTGGTCTCGAGACCCAGGTCGGCGGCGCGTTTCACTCCTTCACTGGACGGATCGATCCCGATCATCCACCGCGGTTCGACGAATTCCGAACGCTGCAGCTTGTACAGCAAGTCCGTACCGATGTTGCCCGAACCGACGATGGCCGCTGTTGCTGTGGGCACGACGAAACCTCCTACCGATCAATCGAATTCGAGTACGACGGCGCCGAGCCCGGCGAAGTTCGCGCGGAATCGATCGCCCGCCCGCACATCGACGGCCCGCGTGCACGATCCGGGCAGCACGATGTCGCCCTTCTTCAGCCGCACACCGAACCCGTCGACCTTGCGGGCCAACCACGACACCGCGGTCACCGGATTGCCCAGCACCGCGTCGCTCCGCCCCTCCGCGACGCGAAGGTCGTTGCGCAGCAGCACCGCATCGATCGCGGTCAGATCGATGTCCGACGGCGCCACCCGCTGCTCGCCGAGCACGAACCCGGCGGACGACGCGTTGTCGGCAATCGTGTCGGAGAGCCCGATCTTCCAGTCCTTGATCCGACTGTCGATCAGCTCCATCGACGGAGCCACGAACTCGGTCGCCTCCAGCACGTCGTCCGTGGTGCACGACGCACCCGGCAGGTCGGCGCCCAGCACGAACGCCACTTCCACTTCGACGCGGGGGTAGCAGTACCGCGCGGAATCGACCGGACTGTGTTCGAACACTTCCATGTCCGCGAGCAGGTGGCCGTAGTCGGGCTCGTCGACGCCCATCATCTGCTGCATCGCACGCGACGACAGTCCGACCTTGTGCCCCACCACCGCAGCCCCGTCGTCGACGCGTCGTCGAATGTTGATCAGTTGGATCTCGTATGCGTCGACGACGTCGATGTCCGGCTCGTCGCGCGCGATCGGACCGATCGGTGTCCGATTCGTCTCGGCGGCAGCCAATCTGGCCGCGAGTTCAGTGCGCGTCTGCGTCGACAGCATGCCGCTCCCCCATCGCCACGTTGATTCCGGCCCGCCGACCGGAGAAGATGCAGTCCGCGAGCGACAGTCCGCTCACGTACGAGTTCGAACACAGCCCGACGGCCGTGCGGCCCGCGGCGTAGAGGCCTCTGATCGCCTCACCCGCGTCGTCTTTCACTTCGCCTGTGTCCTCGTCGACGACGAGACCGCCGAGCGTGATCATCGGACACGGATTCATCATTCTGCTCAGAGCTCTACCCGCCGGGATGCCCGCGTCGTACACCGTGAACGGCGGTGACGCGATGGGCCGTCGAAAATCGTCGTGCTTACCGAACGGGTCAGGGCTTCCCGACGCGATCGCCGCATTGTGTCGGTCGACCGTCTCACGCAGGCCCCGTGGGTCGATGCCCGCTGCTCGTGCGACCTGCTCGACGGTGCGACCGCGCACTGCAGTGCTGCGCAATCCCGCGTTCTGGACTCGCTGGAACCACATCGCCTGCCGTGGCAGCCGCTTCGCGGCGTCCTTCGCCAGGTCCGCGTCGACGAGCACCCACCCGCGCCCGCGCCCCGTCGTGACGATCGCATGCCCGAGCGCCGCGCCGTACCGTGACTCGTCGACCATGCGTCGACCTGCGCCGTCGATCAGCAACGAACCGAGGAACGGATCGGGTGGCACGATGAACCGCCACGCCGAGACGTTGCCCAATTTCGCAGTGGCAGCACCGATCTCGGCCCCCAGTGCGATACCGCTGCCGTCGTCGCCCGCGGTCCCGAGAGCGAGACCGCCGGTGTAATCCGGCGCGTGCTCTTTCATCATCACGCGATCGGCGACGAACCCGCCCGCACTGAGTACGACGCCGCGGCGCGCCTCGATGCGGACGGTCTCGCTGTACTTCTTCTCGATGTGCGCCAGACGCCTCTCGAGCAGGTAACGAAACTGGGGCACGTAGATTCCAGGCTTCGCGGACAGTGCCCCGAGGACTCGATGCACCCGCCGGATGCGCTCCGGCGCGTCGATCAGCGTGCGGCACTCGACACCGCGAACTCGACCGTCCTCGACGAGGAGATCACACACGCGAGTCTGTGGAAGTAACTGCACGCCCGCATCTTTCGCAGTGCGCGCAAGCGGGCCGAACAACATCTTGCCCGACGTCCCCTTGCCCCTCGCGCGATGACCACGCGGCGCGGGCGTCGCGACGGCACGAAATCGGCCCGCCGCTTCGCTGCCCGAGTAGTACAGATAGTGGCGATTGCTCGGATAGGACGTCTTGTACGGACACAGCGTCGGTGAGAACGGCACCCCGCGCGCCGACAGCCAGTCGATCGTCGCGGCGCTTCCGTCGCAGAACCGTCGAAGGGTCTCCGGCGTCACCGCGTCACCGATCTCCTCGGCGAGGTATGCGTACATGTCGTCGACGGAATCCTCGACGCCCGCCTCTCGTTGCACGGCGGTGCCGCCACCCGCGTAGACGACCCCGCCCGAGATGGCGCTCGCACCGCCGCCCGCATACCGATCGACGGCGACGACGTCGGCACCGGCTTCGGCGGCCTCGAGGGCGGCCGCAACACCGGCGGCGCCGTACCCGACGATCACGACGTCGGCGTGCAGATTCCAGGTCACCGACTCACCTCCCGATATCTGGGTCGTTCCTGCAGGCTCCACTCCCGGCATCTGGGTCGTTCCTGCAGGCTCCACTCCTGGCCTCGAAACTGTAACGTGTTTTTGTTCCGACGCCGAGAAGGACGGATTCTTCCTGGCAGAAAGCATGGACTGGCGCGTGTTCAATTCTATAACGTGTTCTACATGATCACGGAGGATTACGACATCGTCGTCGTCGGCAGCGGCGCCGGAGGTATGACGGCCGCACTGACCGCGGCACACCGCGGACTGAGCGTCGTCGTCGTGGAGAAGGCGTCGCACTTCGGCGGCTCGACAGCTCGTTCCGGCGGAGGCGTGTGGATCCCGGGCAACGAGGCGCTGGAGGCGGACGGCGTCGACGACACTCCGGAAGCCGCGCGGGAGTACCTGCACTCCATCATCGGCGACGTCGTGTCCAAGGAACGAATCGACACCTATCTGGAACGCGGGCCGGAGATGCTGAGCTTCGTCCTGAGGCATTCCCCACTGAGAATGCAGTGGGTGCCCGGTTATTCGGACTACTACCCGGAGGCGCCGGGCGGCCGCGTCGGCGGGCGTTCGGTCGAACCCACCCCGTTCGACGCGTCGTGCCTGGGCCCGATGATCGAGCAGCTCGAGCCCGACTACGGCAAGGCCCCTCTGAATGTCGTGCTCACCCAGGCCGATTACCGAACGATCAACCTTCTGCGACGCCATCCCAGCGGCATCGCGCGGGTGGGCCGCGTCGGAATGCGTTGGCTTCGAGCCAAACTCACGGGACAGCATCTCCTCGGGCGCGGCCAGGCGTTGGCCGCAGCTCTGCGAGCAGGTCTGCTCGACGCCGGCGTGCCGGTTCTGCTCGGCACCGCGATGACCGATCTCGTCGTCGAGGACGGACAGGTGCGCGGAACCGTCTGCGGCGAGCGAACTTTCATGGCTCGGAAAGGCGTCGTCCTCGCGTCGGGAGGATTCGAACACAACGAGGAGATGCGCACGAAGTACCAGCGTCAACCCATCGGAACCGAGTGGACCGTGGGCGCGAAAGCCAACACCGGCGACGGTATCCGCGCAGGGCAGAAACTCGGAGCAGCAACCGATCTGATGGACGACGCGTGGTGGGGACCGTCGATACCCCTCACCGGCGGCCCGTGGTTCTGCATCGCCGAACGCACGCTACCGGGCGGCATCATGGTGAACGCATCGGGACGCCGGTTCCTCAACGAGGCCGCCCCGTACGTCGAGGCGGTGCATCGGATGTACGGCGGCGAGTACGGCGTCGGCGACGGGCCGGGCGAGAACATTCCGACGTGGATGATCATCGACCAGCGCTACCGCGACCGCTACATATTCGCCGGACTGCAACCAAAGAAGCGTTTCCCGTCCCGCTGGCTGAAAGCCGGGGTGGTGGTCGAGGGGTCCACCATCACCGAACTCGCGGAGAAAACGGGTCTTCCAGCCGAGAACCTGACCGCAACGATCCAGCGCTTCAACGGTTTCGCGCGCACCGGCGTCGACGAGGACTTCGGACGCGGCGACAGTGGCTACGACAAGTACTACGGGGACCCGACCAACACACCGAACCCCAGCCTCGGAGCGCTCGACAAACCACCGTTCTACGCGGTGAAGATGGTGCCCGGCGATCTCGGCACCAAGGGCGGACTCGTCACCGACGCGGACGCTCGCGTTCTTCGGGACGACGGCAGCGTCATCGACGGGCTGTATGCCGTCGGCAATGCCAGCGCGCCGGTCATGGGTCACACCTACGCCGGGCCCGGCGCGACGATCGGGCCTGCGATGACGTTCGCGTACCTCGCGGTCCTCGACATGGCGGGACGGGACATGGCAGGAAGGGATCACCGGTGATCGATCCGTCGGTCGCGATCGGCGCCGAGCTGCCGGCGCAGCACTTCTCGTGGACCGCGCGCGATGTGCAGACCTATCACCTCGCACTCGGTGCGGGCAGTCGACCGACCGACGGCGACGAACTGCACTACCTCGACGACGCCGGGCCACAGGTGCTTCCGACGTTCGCGACCGTCGCGGCGACCTTCCATGCGACGGATGCGCCGCGCGTGCAGTTTCCTGGCATCGACATCGACTTGGCGAAGGTGGTGCACGGAACACAGGAGATCACCGCGCTCGGCGCGATACCGCCTGCAGGAGAGGCGTGTTCGATCACCCGGATCACCGAGGTATGGGACAAGGGCAAGGCCGCGGTGATCGTGCAGGAAACGACCACGACCACTCTCGACGGAATCGCCCTGTGGCGTGCACGGCCGTCGATCTTCGCCCGAGGAGAAGGCGGCTTCGGCGGCGAGCGAGGACCGTCGCCGTCGGTCGCCGTGCCGAATCGCGAAGCGGATGTCGTGCTCGACGTGCCGACCCTTCCCCAGCAGGCATTGATGTACCGCATGTGCGGAGACCGCAATCCGCTGCACTCCGACCCCGAGTTCGCGCTGGCCGCAGGGTTTCCCGCGCCGATACTGCACGGCCTGTGCACCTACGGCATGGTCTGCAAGGCCGTCACCGACGGCGTACTCGGTGGCGACGCCGGAGCCGTCGAGCATTTCGGGGCCAAGTTCGCCGGCGTCGTCTACCCCGGCGAGACGCTGACGTGCCGAATCTGGGACGACGACGGTCGCTACCTGGCCCATGTGACCGTCCGTGACCGCGGCGACGCACCCGCCCTGACCGATGTCGTGACGACCACCCGCTGACACCTACCGATCGGACGCCACACCATGCCCGAGCTCACCCGTCGCCAATTCATCGCCGCAGGCGCAGGCGCCGTCGCCCTCACGTCCGTGATGCGCGCGGTACCCGTCGACGCCGCCCCGTTCGGTAGCTCCGACGCGACTCTCCCTGCGCCACCGAACTTTCCTCCCGGCATTCCTCTGTACCAACAGCGGTACCAGAACTGGTCCAAGGAAATCGTGCGCGATGCCGTGTGGACGTGCTCACCGACGACGCCGGACGACGTTGTCACACTTGCCAACTGGGCGCATGCCCATGGGTATCGGATTCGGCCGCGAGGCGCGATGCACGGCTGGACCCCGTTGACGATCGTGAACGGAGAGAACCTCGACCGCATCGTCCTCGTGGACACGACGGTTCATCTGAACGGCGTCGCCGTCGACCCGTCGGCCTCGACGGTCACCGCAGGGGCGGGCGCCACGATCGAGGCGATGCTTCAGCAGCTCGAGGACAACGGACTGGGGTGGGTCAGCGTCCCTGCGCCTGGCGTGTTGACCGTCGCGGGAGCGCTGGCCGTCGACGCGCACGGTGCCGCCGTCCCGGCCGACGGTGAAACACCCACTCCCGGAACGACGTACGGGTCGCTGAGCAATCTCGTCACCTCGCTGACGGCGGTCGTGTGGGACGGAACCGCGTACGCGCTGCGGACGTTCGACCGGTCGGATCCCGAGATCACACCCCTGCTCACCCATCTCGGGCGCGCTTTCCTGACCTCGGTGACGATGCAGGCCGGAGCCAACACCCGTCTGCGATGCCAGAGCTACACCGACATTCCGTGGCGTGGGATGTTCTCTGCGCCAGCGGCTTCGGGACGTACCTTCGAAAGCTATCTGAATCGAACCGGACGCGTCGAAGCGATCTGGTACCCGTTCACCGAGAACCCGTGGCTCAAGGTGTGGTCCGTCAGCCCGACGAAGCCGCCGGAGTCGCGAGAAGTGAACGGCCCGTACAACTATCCGTTCTCCGACAACCTGCCGGAGGCTGCATCCGATCTCATCGGGCAGTTGACTGCCGGAAACACCTTCATAGCGCCGGCTTTCGGTCAGGTCTACTACGGAACGACGGTGGCGGGCTTGGCCGCAACGGGGTCGTCGGACCTGTGGGGCTGGGCGAAAGACCTCCAGTTCTACATCAAACCGAGCACACTGCTGCTCACCGAGGGTGGCGGCGCCGTCATCACGAGTCGCGGACGCGTCGCACAGGTGGTACACGACTTCGCCGAGTGGTTCCACGAACGCGTCACGTACTACCAGTCCATCGGGCAGTACCCGATCAACGGACCCGTCGAGATCCGGTGCTGCGGTATGGACGACCCGGCCGACGTCGTCGTCGACTCCGCGGGCCCGCCGACCATCTCCGCGATGCGTCCGCGTCCGGATCATCCCGAGTGGGACACCGCGGTGTGGCTCAACGTCCTGGGCGTTCCTGGCACGCCGGGTATGTTCGCGTTCTACCGGGAGATGGAACAGTGGATGCGCTCGTACTACACCGGGTGGGCCACCTTCCGCCCCGAGTGGTCCAAGGGATGGGCATTCGGTGCGGAACTGCCGTACCAGGATCGAACCGTCATCGGCACCACCCTGCCGAACACCTACCGCGAGGGCGTCCCGGCGTCGGAGAACTGGGACACCGCCCGCGCCACCTTCGACTCGCTCGATCCGCACCGGATCTACAGCAACACCTTCATCGACCAGTTGCTGCCGTAGTGCGTGTGGCAGGGTGGGCACTTCCCCACCCTTAGGTCTCTTCCGACTCGGCCGCAGAAGGTGAAACGTCGGACGTGCACCACCGAACCACCTCACGAAGGACTGTTTCCCATGCGCTCCACCATCGCCGCGGTCGCGATCGTCGCGAGTTCGCTCGCTGTCGGGTCGGGCATCGCAGGCGCGACAGAAGTCCATTCGACGTCGACGCAGGACGGCAACGCCGTCTACATCACCACCGGTCCGTCCGACCGCTGCCAGTCGTTCGCCGACGACGCCAACCGTGCCCTGTCGTCCGGTGACAGCGCGGGCGCTCGGCAGATCGCCGACTCCGCGCAGGCACAGGACTGCACGCTGATGCTCGTCGTCCCCTAGAACTGCCACCCACCCACATCGATGGACCGCCACAGCCGGTAGACGACTACCGCGCGCCATCGATGCCGGTATCTCCCCGTCGTGACTCCCGATAGGGAAGGATGCACCGGGTGAGATGGTGGTGGTACCCGGCGCTGGGAACGAGTGCGTGCGTCGGATACTTCGTTCTCCCTGCAGGCAGCGTGTCCGCGTCGATCTACCTCGTGGTCGCAGTGTCCTCGGTGATCGCGACGATCATCGGCATCAGGGTCAATCGGCCGACATCGGTTCGAGCATGGTCGTCGATCGCAGCTGGGATCGGACTGTGGGCACTCGGTGACGCCACCTACTACTGGACCTCCGAGACGACGGGAACGGTACCTGTGCCGTCGGCGGCGGATCCCGTGTATCTCGTCGGGTACGCGTTTCTCGCGGCCGGACTGTTCTGCCTGGTTCACACGGGATGGAGACGCGGCGAACTGAGCCACGTCGCGAACAGCAGCATCGTCATGATCGCTTTCGGGCTCCTGATGTGGGTGTTCGTCGTCGATTACGACGCCGTCGACGTATCCACAGCCGCCGGAATCGTCGGGGTCGTCTACCCGGCGATGAGCGTGTTCCTACTCGGCCTGCTCGTGCATTTCATCGGCGGCATCCAGTGGCGCAGCGCGTCGTTCCGGTTGCTGACCGCGGCGCTCCTCGCGACCATGCTCGCCGACATCGCGTCGAGTGTCGCGTCGGTGGCGAGTTCGCGCAACGCAAGCGCGTGGGCCGAAGCCGGATATCTGGCCTTCTACGTTCTCGCCGGCGCCGCCGCGCTACATCCGTCGATGCGCACGCTCGTACCGTATGCGCGAACCGCGGGTTCGTCGACGCGTCTCGCCGCGTCCTTCAACGCGCCCGCCGTCGCCGTATTGACGTTGGCCGCACTCGTGCCGCCGGTCGCCATGGCGCTTCTGCTGTACCGCGGCACACCCATCGTCGAATGGGGTTGGGGCATCGTGCTGTGCGCCTCCCTGCTGGTGTGCCTCGTGTTCGTTCGAGTGATCGACCTGCTGCGGTTGCTGCACCAACAGACACAGTCGCTTCGGTCCGTCGCGGAGACCGACACACTGACCGGGCTGCTCAACCGCCGTGGCCTGCAGGTGTGGATGGACACTCCACGGCACACGACGAAGCGTCTCGCGCTGCTGCTTCTCGACATCGATCGGTTCCAGGAAATCAACGACACGTTCGGACCCGAGATCAGCGACGAGGTCCTGTGCGTCGTCGCCGACCGCCTCGTGAGCGCCGTCGGGAGCCGTGGAGCGATCGGACGCGTCGGCGCCGACGAATTCGCCCTGGCCGTGCGCGCCGACGAACGTGAAGCCATGGCGATCGCGGAGTCGATGAACCGGTCGCTGAGGGAGTCCGTCGCCGTCCGCCACACCACGCTGCTCGTCGAAGCGAGCGTCGGCGTCGCGTTCGCACACGACGACCCCAGCAGCGGCGACGCAGGCTCCGACGGGTTGATCCAGCGCGCACGTTTCGCAGTCCATTCGGCCAAGACGGTCCAGCCGCGCATCGCTCGGTACGACACCTCGATGGATCGAGACAACAGCACGCAGCTGCTCTTGCTCAGCGACCTGACCGCTGCGCTCGACGCAGGACACCTCGAGCTGTACTACCAGCCGCAGGTCGACCTGCAGACCATGGTCACGACGGGCGTCGAGGCGCTCCTCCGGTGGAACGACCCCGACCGCGGCGTCATGGAACCTCACCTGTTCCTCCCGATGGCCGAACGGACCGGTCTGATTCGGCCGCTCGCCGAATTCGTTCTCACCGAGGCGCTTTCGCAGCGGCAGCAGTGGAGTAGGAGCGGTCTCGACGTCACGGTGTCGATCAACCTGTCCACCCGAAATCTGCTCGACGCCGAGCTGATCGACCAGGTCCGTCGAGCTTTGTCCGTCACAGACAGTCGCGGCGAGAACCTGACGATCGAGATCACCGAGACCGTTGCGATGGCAGATCCGCCCGTCGCGATCGAGGCGATGCACGGTCTTCGGGAACTGGGCGTCACCCTCGCGATCGACGACTACGGCACCGGATACAGCTCGCTCGCCTATCTGCAGCGCCTGCCGGTACAGCAGTTGAAGATCGACAAGACCTTCGTCCGGGACATCGATTCGACTCTCGCGCATCGCGTCATCGTGCAGTCGACGATCGACCTCGCCCGCACCCTCGGGCTCAGTGTGACGGCGGAGGGCGTCGAGAACCGTGAGACGCTGCTCGAACTACGCTCGATGCAGTGCACCACCGCACAGGGATATCACCTGGGACATCCGGTTCCCGGTAATGAGATCCCGGCACGCGTGGCCGCATTGCACGGTGAACTGAAGGAACTGGCGACACGACCATGACCGACTTGTCTTCCCCGTCCCCGATGTCTCTGTACTCGGCCATCGCCTCGCGCCGCGACGTGAGAGCCGAATTCAGCGGAGACCGCATCGACGACGGCGTCCTCCGGCGCATTCTGTCGGCGGCGCATCAGGCTCCCAGTGTCGGCAACACGCAACCATGGGACTTCGTCGTCGTCCGCTCATCCGACACGTTGTCGACGTTCGCGACACACGTGCAGGAACAGAGGTGCGCATTCGCCGACTCGCTCCCTCCGGATCGACGCGCCACGTTCGACCCGATCCGAATCGAAGGCATCGAGACGAGTGGCACCGGCATCGTCGTCACTTACGATCCGTCGCGCGGTGGTCGACACGTACTCGGGCGCGCTACCGTCGACGACACCGGATTGTTCTCGGCGGTGCTCGCCATCGAGAATCTGTGGCTCGCAGCCGTTGCCGAGTCCATCGGCGTCGGCTGGGTGTCGTTCTACGACGAGGCGTTCCTGACCGAGCTGCTCGACATCCCCGATCCCGTGAGGCCGATCGCGTGGTTGTGCGTCGGACCGGTCACCGAGCTTCAGCGCGTCCCCGATCTCGAGCGGTTCGGGTGGCGACGCGGTCGCCCGCTCGACGACGCCATACATCACGAGAAGTACCGCGGCGAGTCGCACTGAGTCGGATCGGCGCAGCGTCGCACCGGGCAGTCACCGCCGTCACGGGGCCTCGACCGGGTACAGGTCGTCGACCCGCTGCTCGTCGAGAATCCAGCGGTCGACGTCCTCCAGCGGCTCGGCAGTGAGCTCGGCAGGAGCCGCATGGGTGCGCGTGATGGGTTCGGTGCGCGCGGCGGGTTCGGTGCGCGCGATCGGTGCCGTGACTCGATCGGCGTCCGATTGTTGCGAGACAGCAGGTTTCACGGGAAACTGCTCGAATTCGTTCCACGACAACGGTTCCGCCGACTGTTCTACGTCCGTTTCCGGTGTTCGCGACGGAATTCGCACCAGTATTCCGAGCCCGTGCGTCGCCGCCAGCAGACTCACGGGCGCAACGGTCGCGATGGCTGCGGACAGCGCCGGATGCAGGACACCCGCGTGAGAGATGAACGCATGCAGCGCATTTGCGCCGATACTGACCAGCGCCGCGATGACCAGGACCCACCAGAAGAAGCGTCGACCACTGCGTTGCTCCTCGAACTGCGCCAGCGTGATGACCGAGATGGTCGCCTGCAGGATGGTGCCGTCGACGATGACGGGCCACAGCCAGGACAGACTACGCGGCACACCCGCCATGGTGGCCAGATCCCACAGCGCAGCGAAACTCAGGACGAACGACGCGATGCCGATGACCGTGGTGATGACGACCGCACTGACGAGCGTTGCACGTAGGACCTTGTTCATGGGTCGACATCTTGCAGGACCCCACCGACAAGGTCAGGCGTGAAGCCCGCGGAATGACCGCCATACCGGTCGAGACTCAGGCCGGCGTCGATTCCGTGCGGTAGTAGTCGGCGCGGTCGTGAGCAGACATGCCGCCCCACACGCCGTAGGGTTCGTTGGCCGACAACGCGTGCGACCTGCATTGTGCGAGAACGGGACAGCGTCCGCAGACAGCCTTGGCCTTTTTCTCACGCAGCGCTCGCGCTCGTCCGCGTTCGCCTTCCGGATGGAAGAAGACCGAGGAATCGTAGCCGCGGCACAAGCCGTGAAGTTGCCAATCCCATACGTCGGCACACGGAACCGGAAGTTCGACCGGCCGAGAGGGTGCACCTCTCACCATGGATGTCTCCTCATCACTCGAGCGCCGACTCGAATTCGTGATCAGCTTGCTGCACGGCCAGTGCCGTGAACCAGTTCACTATCTCCGATTCGACATACTTTTCGCAAGACAATCATTCATTTGTAATACGTAAAAACCAGCGCCGCTGCTTCATTCAGCACCGGCCTTGTCGCCGAACCGACTTTCCACTTCGGCGATGATCGTGGCCGCGACATCGGCCGGAGGCGGACCGACGTCGATGACGATTGCCTGCTCGTCGGGTTCGATCGGCTCCAGCGTCGACAATTGCGTGTCGAGAAGCGAACTCGGCATGAAGTGGTCCATGCGCGCATTGAGTCGCCCGCTGATTCGGTCCCGCGATCCGGCAAGGTGCACGAACACCACATTCCCGTTCGAACCATTTCTCAACACATCTCGGTAACTGCGTTTCAGAGCCGAACACGTGACGATTCCCGGTTCACCCGCGGCGGTGTGCGCCCTGATCCAGTCGGCGATCTTCTCGAGCCACGGCCATCGATCCTCGTCGGTCAATGGAACGCCCGACGCCATCTTCTCGACGTTCGACGCCGGATGCAGATCGTCGCCTTCTTCGAGATCCCACTTCAAAGCGCCCGCGAGAATGCCTGCGACAGTGGACTTTCCCGAGCCGGAGACGCCCATCAGAACCAGAACGGGGTATTCGGAGCTCACGTCAGATCACCACGCTCGACGCCGGCACGCCGCCAGGCCTGCCACCGAGTTCACGCATTCCACCACGCTCCATGTCTTCGGGTTCTGCTCGACGGTTGTACCCAGAAATTTTCGGGCCAACCAGAACTCGCCGTCGTTCGTGTGCCACGAATGCGCCGAGGCCGACGGCGACGATTTTCGCGGTCGGCGAGACGGGCAGGTGAAGTGTCGGCAGGGCGGCGAGCGCGACGCCCCCGAGACGATCGGCTGACGCGGCGGGATCGCCCGCAGCCTGGGCAGGTGCTGTGAACATGTTCGCTTCCGTATCGAGAGGTGGTGTAGCCCGTGCCTGCACGGTGATGCGGCTCACTATGCCTAATCATATGCCGATTGGCAAGAGCATGCTTAATTCGTACTATGAATGCGGCGGACCGTTGGTCCGTGGCACGATCGTCCGGTGGCAACCGAAACGGGGTCGGAGTTTCTGCAGTTGCACGATTCCGTCCTGGAGAAGCTAGGACTGGACATCGTGGGCGGCACCGTGCCCGCGGGCACGAGAATTTCGGCCGACGATGTCGCCGCACGTTTCGAGGTGTCACGCACCGTCGTGCGTGAGGTGGTCCGGGTACTGCAATCCCTCGGCTTGTTGACCGTGCGCCGACGCGTCGGAATCACGGTCCAGAGCTCAGACCAGTGGAACTCGCTCGATCCGCTCGTGATCCGCTGGCAGCTCGCCGGGCCCAATCGAGCCGAGCAGTTGTCGATTCTCAGCGAGGTGCGATCGGGCATCGAGCCGCTGGCGGCGCGACTGGCCGCCGAGCGAGCGACCCCCGAACAGTGCGGACAGCTGACGGCCGCGGTCATCGGAATGTCGGCCACATCGCGAGCCGCGGATTCCGACGCGTACCTGGCGCACGATTCCGACTTCCACCGCACGTTGCTGGCCGCGTCGGGAAATCCGATGCTGCGGTCGATGTCCGACATCATCGTCGAAGTGCTCGCCGGCCGGACCCGTCACGATCTGATGCCGCATCGAGCCGATCCGGAGGCCGTTCGCTTGCACGGCCTCGTCGCGTCGTCGATTCAGGCGGGCGACGCCGCGGCGGCCGAGGCAGCGATGTTCGAGATCGTGACCGAATCGTCGACCGCGATGCTGGCTAACGATGCTGGGACAGAACAAGACCCGACGTAGGTACGCCGGTTCCCGCGGTCACGAGCACGTGGTCGACGTCCGATACCTGATTGACCGACGTGCCGCGAATCTGGCGTACTGCCTCCGCGATTCCGTTCATTCCGTGGATGTAGGCCTCGCCCAGCTGCCCGCCGTGCGTGTTGAGCGGCAGTCGCCCGCCGAGTTCGATGGCCCCGTCGGCGACGAAGTCCTTCGCTTCGCCGCGTCCGCAGAACCCCAACTCCTCCAACTGCATCAGCACGTAGGGCGTGAAGTGGTCGTAGAGAACCGCGGTCTGCATGTCCGACGGCCCGAGCCCGGACTGCGCCCACAATTGATCTCCGACGAGCCCCATCTCGGGCAGACCTGTCATCGCATCCCGGTAGTAACTGGTCATGATGTACTGATCCGCGCCGCTCCCCTGCGCCGCGGCGGTGACGACCGCTGCCGGATGTGGCAGGTCCCGCGCGCGTTCGACCGACGTCACGACGAGGGCGACACCGCCGTCGGATTCCTGGCAGCAGTCGAGCAGGTGCAACGGTTCGGCGATCCATCGCGAGTTCTGATGGTCGTCCAACGTGATCGGCTTGCCGTGGAAGAAAGCAGCAGGATTGTTCGCTGCGTGTGCGCGGTCGGCGACCGCGACGCGTCCGAAGTCCTCGCTCGTCGTGCCGTAGACGTGCATGTAGCGACGCGCGATCATCGCCACCATCGACGCGGGCGTGCCGAGCCCGTGCGGATACGACCACCCGGCATCGACGCCCGACGACGTCGGGACCTGCGCGAGATGCGCTGCAACCTGGCCGAAGCGAGCGCCCGACCGTTCGTTGAACGCGCGATACGCGACGACGACGTCCGCGACACCCGTCGCAACAGCCATCGCGGCCTGCTGGATCGTTGCGCACGCGGCACCGCCGCCGTAGTGAATGCGGCTGAAGAACGTCAGATTCGGGATGCCGACGGCCCTCGCGACGGCCGTCTCCGTGTTGGTGTCCATCGTGAACGTCGTCAGGCCGTCGACGTCGTCGGGACTCAATCCCGCGTCGTCCAACGCCGCGGTCACGGCCTCTGCAGCCAGTCGAAGTTCGCTGCGCCCGGAGTTCTTGGAGAAGTCGGTCGCACCGACCCCGACGATCGCGGCTCTGCCGGACAACGCGTTCATGCCAGCCTCACCGTCGCGACGATGTGGTCCCCGAGGGAGTCCTTCCCGACGACGTCGACGGTGACCTCGCCGTCCTCGACCTTCGTGACACTCCCCGACAACGTCAGCGTGTCGTACGCATACCAGGGCACACCGAGTTTCAGAGCGATCGAACGCAGCACGACCGACGGACCGGCCCACTCGGTGACGAACCGCTGAACGAGTCCCGTATCGGTGAGGATGTTGACGAAGATGTCCTTCGATCCGCGCGCGACGGCTTTGTCGCGGTCGTGGTGAACGTCCTGAAAGTCCCTCGTGGCCAACGCAGTCGACACGACGAACGTGGGATCCGCCGTGATCTGCAGTTCCGGCAGCACGTCACCGACCGACGCGATCATCCGACTGCCCGCCAGACCGGTAGCGTGAGATCGTCGTCGATCCGAACGAATTCGACCTGTACCGCAGAACCGATTGCGACATCGGACGGTTCGACTCCCCGCAACTCTCCGAGCATTCGCACCCCTTCCTCGAGTTCGACGAGCGCGACGACGAACGGCAGTGTCCGGCCCGGCACCGCGGGCGCATGATGAACGACGTAGCTGAACACCGTCCCCTTACCGCTCGCAACAACGTAGTCGACGGGCTTGCTCTTGTCCTGCCAGATCGCCGGAATCGGCGGGTGCCGGAGCGAGCCGTCCTGCACCCGTTGCATTCTCAATTCGCCGATCTTCGTTCCCTCCCAGAAGAATTCGGTCTCCTGCGAGGCGACCGGTCGAATCCGATCGGAGGGGACCGCCGAGGCGTCGGAGGCCGCCGGCGCGAACTTGAGGACCCGAAACACCATGTCCGCGACAGGTTCTTCCCCGACGTACCACGTGTTCAGTACCGTCACGAACCACCCGAGCCCGAGGCCGGTCTTCTTCGGTCCGACGACGGTGTCGAGTCGAGACCGCAGTGAAACCTCTTCTCCCAAGCGGAGATAGCGATGGTAGGTCTGCTCGCAGTTCGTCGCGACGATCGACGTGAAGCCCGCGTCGTCGAGAATGTCCATGATCCGGCCGAGCGGGTCGTCGCCCGATCGCGGTCGGTGCAGCCCGCCCATCGTCCACACCTGCGCCATCGCGGGCGGAGCGACGACGCCGTCGTGACCGGCGGCACGTGCAGCGCCGGCGTCGACGTAGATGGGGTTGGTGTCGCCGATCGCCTCGACCCAGTTGTTGATCATCGGCTGATTGATCGGGTCGCGTCCGTGACGTGGTGACGACTCACCCTCGGCAGCAATCTTTTTCGCGGCCTCCAGAATCTCCTCGCTCATCGGATCACCCGGGGCAATCCGAGGCCCGCGGTCGCGATCAGCTCGCGCATCACTTCGTTGACGCCGCCGCCGAACGTGATGACGAGGTTGCGCTTGACCTGTTTGTCCAACCACGTCATGAGGTGCGCGGTGTCGGCGTCCGTCGGATCGCCGTACCGTCCGACCATCTCCGTCGCGAGCCTGCCCACTCGCTGGACACGTTCCGTGGCGAACACCTTCGTGGCCGACGCGTCGGCGATGTCGACGGCGTCGCCGCCGCTGGACGCGACCTGCCAGTTCAGCAGTTCGTTGATGCGAGACGTGGCGTGGATGTCGCCCAGCGCTCGTCGCACGTCGGGTTCGCCCAGCAGATCGTGCGCGTGCGCCCACTCGCGCACCCGTTCGTACAGACCTGCGATGCGACCGGCCGGTCCGAGCATGACCCGTTCGTGGTTCAGCTGCGTCGTGATCAGTCGCCAGCCCTCGTTCTCCTCGCCCACCCTCATGTTCACCGGCACACGAACATTCGAGTAGTACGTGGCGTTGACGTGATGGGCGCCGTCACACGTGATGATGGGTGTCCACGAATAGCCGGGGTCGGTCGTGTCGACGATCAGCATCGAGATTCCGCGGTGGCGCGAATCCGCAGGCCCGGTGCGCACCGCGAGCCAGATGTAGTCGGCGTCGTGGCCACCCGTGGTGAAGATCTTCTGGCCGTTCACGATGTACTCGTCACCGTTGCGCACCGCCGTCGTGCGCAGCGATGCGAGGTCGGTGCCCGCGTCCGGTTCGGTGTACCCGATCGCGAAGTGCACGTCGCCCGCGAGAATCGCCGTCAGGAACTTGTCCTTCTGGGCGTCGGTTCCGTACTTCTGCAGAGTGGGCCCGACGGTCTGCAGCGTGACCGCGGGTAACGGAACGTCTGCTCGCGCAGCCTCGTTCACGAAGATCGACTGTTCGACCTCACCGAAACCGCGGCCACCGAACTCCTTCGGCCATCCGACTCCGAGCCAGCCGTCGGAACCAAGTTGCTTGACGATGCGGCGGTAGGTCGGACCATGCCGTTCGGTCATCATGGTCTCGGCGTCGGCTTCGCTGACGAGATCGGCGAAGTAGTGCCGCGACTCGGCCTGCAGTTCGGTCTGCTCTTCGGTCAGTTCGACGAACATGCCGCCCCCACGAGGTCGAGTCGATACGAAGCTCCGCCGACGAAGCGAGCGAGATCCTGTGCAGCCGAGAAGTATCGGTGCATCGGGTACGTGGCGTCGACGCCTACCCCGCCGTGCAGGTGATGGCACATCTGCATGGCCGTCGGTAGTTCGTTCGCGATCCAGTACGCGAGCACGTCGCTGTCGTCGCCGGGGCTGTTCGTCGACGCCTGCCATGCGACCGACGCGGCCGCGACGTGCAGCGTTCGGGCGGTGACGTAGACATCGGCGATCTCGCCTGCGACCGCTTGGAACGTCGCCAACGGTTTGCCGAACTGACGACGATGCGCGAGGTGGCGCGCGGTGAGGTCCACTGCGCCTGCCGCGAGACCGTCGGCCACGGCGCCGATCGCCGCGAGTGCGCACCGGTGCAGCCCCGCAAGATCGTTCGTGACGAATTCACCTGCAGTCCTGTCGAATTCGACAGCGTACTCGGGATCGTCGCCGGACGCGGGAGTGCGCGTCACGTGGACACCGTCCGCGGCCGGGTCGACCAATACGACACCCGACGACGTCGGCACCAGAATGCGGCTCGCGTGCTCAGCGTACGGAACGGCGATCTTCTTGCCGGTGATGCGGAGGCCGTCGCCGTCCTGTTCGGCTTTCGTCGAGGGCCGCGTCGGGAAAGCACTGCCCGGTTCCATCAGTGCGGCTGTCAGGATGCAGCCCGGCGTCACGATGCGTTCGACGAGACTCGGATCGGCCAGCGTGACAAGCGGAACGATGCCGAATCCGATCGTCGCGAGCTCCGGGCCGACTGCCGCCGCCGCGGCGAGTTCGGTGAGCACGGCCGCCGCGTCGAGCACCCCGAGACCGTCACCGCCCAGCGATTCCGGGAGCAGCATCGAGAACAGACCCGCGTCCGCCATCGCGTCGTGAAGATTCGGCTCGCCGCGCGCGAGCAGCGCAGTGACCATCTCGGCCACGGTCGTCTGGGTCTCTTCTCTCGCGAAATCCACGTTCGAGTACCTGCCTACCGTCGAAGGAAACGAGTAGAACGTGTTCTATTTTTAACACCGATCGGTGTGGCTGCGCCACCCGGGCGCGGATAGTTGATCTCTGGACCGACTATCCGCGCACGGGCCGCGAAGCCGCACTACCGCGGCAGACCGAGAATCCGCTCGGCCGCGACGGTCTTCAGAATCTGGGTCGTACCACCCGCGATCGACAGGCAGCGCGTCAGCAACATCTCCTTCGCGAGCGGTCCTTCGACCGCGCCCGCACGTCCGGCGGCCTCCAGGGCGAACTCGGCCAGGTCCTGCCGGTGCACGACGCCGACGAGTTTGGCGACGCTCGATTCCGGACCCGGATCCTGACCGCCGAGGCGTCGTAACGCGGTGCGAAGTTCGAGGACCGAGCCGACCTGGCCCTCCGCGATGAGGCCGCCCAGCCGGTCGCCCAGCACCGCGTCGTCGGCGTCGTTCGTCGCGGTGATCGCGTCCTCCAGCGCCGAACCGAGGGCAGATCCGCTGCTCATCGCGACCCGCTCGTTGGCGAGCGTCGTCCGAGCGAACCGCCACCCGTCACCCGGCCGCCCGACGAGGCAGTCGTCGGGAACGACGACGTCGTCGAGGAACACCTCGTTGAAGACGGCGTCGCCGGTGATCTCCCGCAACGGTTCGATGCGAATACCGGGCGTGCGCATGTCGACGAGGAAATAGCCGATCCCCTTGTGCTTGGGTGCATCGCGATCGGTGCGGGCCAGGCAGATCGCCCAGTCCGCGTCGCGCGCGAGCGAGGTCCAGATCTTGTGCCCGCGCAACCGCCAGCCGCCGTCGACCTGCGTGGCGGTCGTGCGCAGCGACGCGAGGTCCGATCCCGCCTCAGGTTCGCTGAACAGCTGGCACCACGTGATGTCGCCGCGCAACGTCGGCCGCGCGAATCGGTCGATCTGCTCGGCGGTTCCGTGCTCGAGGATCGTCGGCACGGCCCACCACCCGATGACCAAGTCCGGAGCCGACAGACCGGCCGACGCAAGTTCCTCGGCGACGAGCAGCTGCTCGGCTGCTCCCGCATCCCGGCCGTAGGGGCTCGGCCAGTGCGGAGCCGCCAAGCCGGACTCGGCCAGCGCGACGCGTGGATCGTCGGCACGGGAGATCGCGTCGACCTCGACTCTGACTGCGTCGCGTACCTCGGCCGTGTCGCCGAGATCGACCGCGAGCTGACGTCGCACGCCGGCACGCGACAGCTCGGTCACCCGTCGGCGCCACCACGACGCGCCTCCCAGCAGCTGCCGCAGCGACAGCGCCCGACGCAGGTAGAAGTGCGCGTCGTGCTCCCACGTGAAGCCGATTCCGCCCAACACCTGAATGCAATCCTCGGCCGTCGCGACGGCCGCGTCGACACACACCGCGGCGGCGACGGCGGCAGCGAGAGCGAATTCGGCCGTGTCCGTGTCGGCCGCAACGGCGGCGTCCCACGCTGCAGCCCGTGCCTGCTCGACGCGGCACAACATGTCGGCGCACAGATGCTTGATCGCCTGGAAGCTGCCGATCGCGGCGCCGAACTGCTCGCGCGTCTTCGCGTGGTCGACGGCGGTTCGCAGACACCAGCCCGCGACGCCTGCGGCCTCGGCCGCGTACAGCGTCACAGCGAGATCGCGGACGTGATCGACATCGACGTCGCGCACCACCCGAGCCGGCGCCGCGGTGAGCGTCAACCTCCCGACCGGCGTGCTGCGGTCGACGCCAACCATCACCTCGACTTTCACGCCGGGGGCGTCCGCGGCGACGAGACACCACCGCTCCCCGGCGTCGGTCGAAGCAAGAACCAGAACGTCGACGCCGTCCGCGAGGCCGGACACGACGTCGAACTGCCCGTCCAGCACGAGCACGCCGTCCTGACTTCGGCTCGTGGCCCTCTCGGGCGGCAGCACGAGCGCACACGGGCCGTCACCCGCTCCGACGATCGCCGACACGGCCGTCGCCACGACGGGTCCCCCGACGAGGCCCGCGCCGATCTCCTCGACCATCGCGGCCAGGTCGACGACGGTACCGCCCGCCCCGCCTGCATCATCGGGCACCGCGACCGAGAACACGCCGAGCTCCTCCAGCCCACGCCATGAGGTGCGCCACGCTGCCGTTTCGTCGGCGCGTAAAGTAACTATCGGTGTTGTCCGGGACACCCACGATCGCACCGATTTCTGGGCATCACGCTGGTCCTCGGTCGTGGCAATCGTCACAGTGAAACCCCAGCTCTCGAGATGACTTGAACTGCTAGAACGTGTTCTAATACGCTAGCTGGTCAAGCTCGAGGTACGAAGGAAAACCAAAGATGACCTCATCATCTCGGCCGGGCGTCTCCGAGCCCGCCGACAAGAACGGAGCCCCGGCGTCGACACCGACGCCGCTGCGTTCCGTCGGCGTTCTCAGCGACGACGACCTGAGCTCCGCCGCACAGCGCGAGCGTCGCAAGCGCATTCTCGACGCCACCCTCGCCCTTGCGTCCAAAGGTGGCTACGAGGCCGTGCAGATGCGCGCTGTCGCGGAACGGGCCGACGTCGCCGTCGGAACTCTGTACCGCTATTTCCCGTCGAAGGTGCACCTGTTGGTGTCCGCGCTCGCACGGGAATTCGAGAAGATCGACTCCCGTCGCAAACTCCCGCCCGGTCAGACCCCGCAGGAGCGCATGCACCTGATCCTGGGGCAGATCACACGGGCGATGCAGCGTGATCCGCTCCTCACCGAGGCGATGACGCGAGCCT
This sequence comes from Rhodococcus sp. BP-261, assembly GCF_019835205.1. Taxonomy (NCBI): domain Bacteria; kingdom Bacillati; phylum Actinomycetota; class Actinomycetes; order Mycobacteriales; family Nocardiaceae; genus Rhodococcus; species Rhodococcus sp. BP-261. The sequence continues at coordinate 37,262 of NZ_JABUCO010000015.1, forward strand.
TCATGTTCGCCGACGCGTCCGCCGCCGCCGAGGTCGATCAGGTCGGTCGCCTGATGGACCGGCTGTTCGCGAAGGCGATGAGCGACGGCGAGCCAACGGACTTGCAGCTCAGCATCGCTCGCGTCATCAGCGACGTGTGGCTGTCGAATCTGGTGGCGTGGTTGACGCGTCGATCCTCGGCCACCGACGTCGCGGCACGGCTCGAACTGACTGTCGACCTTCTCCTCGGCAACGGCAGAGCGCTCGACTGACGCCTGGGCGACGCACCATCAGCGGGTGACGTCCGGGTGAGCCGGACTCGCCGCCATCGCCTAGGTTTGAACCCGTGACTGCACAGGATCTGCCGCTGGAACTTCGCCGCGCCCTGATCGGCGTGGCCAGAACGCCACGACTGCTCGTCACCTCGGACTACGACGGGACGATGGCGCCCATCGTGTCCGATCCGGACAAGGCGTTTCCGCACGCCGAGTCCGTCAACGCGATGCGTGGCCTCGCGACGCTCGCCGCCACGACCGCGGCCGTCATCTCCGGCCGCGCGCTGCGTGATCTGGCGACGCTGTCCCGGCTTCCGGCCGAGGTCCACCTCGTCGGAAGTCACGGAAGCGAATTCGACGTCGGCTTCATCCATGCCATCGACGACAAGGCCAAGAACCTGCTCGCGATCATCTCGGAGGAGATGAAGTCGATCGCTGCCCGCTTCCCGGGTGTGAGCGTCGAAACCAAGCCTGCAAGTGCCGCTCTGCACGTGCGCAACGCCGAAGCCGGCGACGCGGAACGAGCCCTCGCCGCGGTCCGCGAGGGCGTCGCGACACGGGAGGGTGTGCAGGTCACCGAAGGCAAGGCCGTCATCGAACTGGCCGTCATCGTCACCGACAAAGGCGCAGCGCTCGACATTCTGCGTCACCAGGAAGCTGCGACGGCGGCGGTCTTCTTCGGCGACGACGTCACCGACGAGAAGGCGTTCGCGCGGCTGCACGGCCCCGACATCGGCGTCAAGGTCGGCACCGGCGACACGGCGGCGGAGTTCCGCATCGAGAACACCGAGCAGGTGTCCCTCGCGCTCGCGTTCCTGCTCGAGCAGCGACGCCAATGGCTTTCGGGTGCCGACGCACCGCGCATCGAGCGTCTGACGATGCTCGCCAGCCCGAACGCCGTCGCACTGGTGACTCCCGACGCGACGATGACGTGGCTCTGTCATCCGGAACCGGATGCGGCAGCGATCTTCGCCCACCTCCTCGGCGGCGACGGCGCGGGCCACTTCAGCATCGGGCCGACGCGAGCCGCACTGCCGCTGAGTCAGCAGTACGTCGACAGCACGATGACGGTACAGACGAAGTGGTCGAGCCTGCAGGTCACCGACTATCTGCCACACGACGTTCCGACCGGCCAGACCGCGTTGACGCGTGTCGTCACCGGCAAGGCGACCGCCGTCGCGACGTTCGCGCCTCGTCCCGAGTTCGGAAAGGTCTGGGTCCGACTCGAACCCGAGACCGACGGTCTCCGCATCCACGGCACCGCCGACGCGATGGTGCTGCGCAGCCCCGGCGTCAAGTGGAACGTCGTCTCCGACGGCGCGCAGCAGACGGCGCATGCCGAGATCGATCCCACCGACGGTCCCGTCGTTCTCGAATTGCGCCTCGGTACAGACGATCTGGGCCCGGCACGCCTGTCCGAGCCCGAGCGCCGTGAGCTGTCCGAGAGCTACTGGCGCGACTGGGTCGGCGGTTTGTCGTTGCCACCGCTCAAGCGCGACCTGATGAAGCGTTCGGCGCTGACGCTCCGCGGGCTCGTGCACGCCGACTCCGGATCGATCATGGCCGCTGCGACGACGTCACTGCCCGAGGAGATCGGCGGCGTCCGCAATTGGGATTACCGCTACTGCTGGCTCCGCGATGCAGCCCTGACCGCGTCGGCCCTCGTGGGCGTCGGGTCGCTGAACGAAGCCGAGAACTACCTGTCCTGGATTCACGGTGTGCTGCAATCGGTTCCGGGTCCCGAGCGTCTGCACCCGCTGTACACGATCTGGGGTCTCGGACTCCCGCCGGAGGCCGTCATCGACGAGCTGCCCGGCTACGCAGGATCCCGACCGGTACGCGTCGGCAACGCGGCGAACCAGCAGGTGCAGCTCGACGTGTTCGGCCCGATCGTCGACCTCGTCTCGACGCTGTCCCACGCCCGTCAGGCCCAGGGTTTGCACGGCAAAGAGGCTCTCTCCGAAGAGGATTGGTCACTCGTGCGTGCGATGGTGGAGGCCGTCGAACGCCGGTGGTCCGAACCCGATCACGGCATCTGGGAGATCCGCGGCAACCCGCGTCACCACGTGTACTCGAAGGTGATGGGGTGGATGACACTCGACCGGGCACTCATGCTCGCGAATTCCTTCGACCGCGAGATCGAACCCGGCTGGCAGGCGTTGCGCGACGTCATCCGCGCCGAGGTTCTGGACCAGGGCTGGAACGACGAGGTCCAGTCGTTCACCGCCGCCTACGACGGCACCGACCTCGACGCGGCCACGCTGCACATCGGACTGTCCGGACTGATCGACCCATCCGACCCCCGATTCGCCGCGACGGTCACCGCGACCGAGGCCGAGCTGCGCAGCGGCTCGACCGTGTACCGGTACCACCACGACGACGGTCTCCCCGGCGGTGAGGGCGGCTTCCACCTCTGCGCGGCCTGGCTCGTCGAGGCGTACCTCCTCATCGGGCAGCGATCGGAGGCGGAGGCGTTGTTCGCTCAACTGGTCAGCGCTGCCGGGCCGACGGGTCTGCTCAGCGAGGAGTACGACCCCGTCGCCGAACGGTCCCTCGGCAATCACCCGCAGGCGTACAGCCACCTCGGGCTGCTGCGGTGTGCGGCGTTGTTGAGTGCCTGAGCGCGCCCATTTCGGCATCGATGGCCCGCGGCATCCTGTAGACGGTTGCCGCGGCGCATCGATGCGTGGGATTCTCGCTAGCTCGGCGGCGCAGCGGCCGTCCGCCCCTTGACCAGTTCGGTCGGCAGGATCTCTGTCGCCATGACGCCGGAATGCGACGTCGAGAGCAGTAGCGTGCCCGCGCGTCGACCCTTCTCCTCGGCGTCCTGCCGCACGGTGGTGACGTTGTCGCGAATCGCGTCCTCGACGCCGTCGAACCCGGTGACCGTGAGCTGTCGCGGCACGTCGATGCCCGACACCTTCGCGAAATTCAGCGCACCGAGCGCGAGGACGTCCGTGGTGCACAGCAGCGCCGTCGTGTCGCGATTCGCCTGAAGTGCTTGCGCCGCAGCCGAATGTCCCGAGCGCTTGTTGTGTTCGAATCGTTCGACGACGGTCAGCGTCTTCGGATCGAGACCTGCTTCCTCCATCGCCTCGTGCACCCCGGCGATGCGCTCGCGCTGCACGTGAAAGTGGCTGTTTTCCAGGCGCTTCGGCGGTACGACGCCGTCGCGGCGGTCGCGTCCGAGCCGCATGCACAGCACGGCGATGTGTTCGTGCCCGAGGGCGATGACCTGTTCGGCGATCAACTTCATCGCGGCACGGTCGTCGATGGCGACGAGGGCGGCCTCGGGGACACCGCGAGGCTGGTCGCAGATGACGATGGGAAGGTGCCGTTCGCGCACGGCCGCGAGGTACGGGTCGTCGTCGGCGACGGAGTAGACGACGAAACTGTCGACACCGGCCTGCTGGACGACGGCGGCAGCCCCGGTGTCGTCGCGATCGGGGCCCGCAGGGATGAGCAGCAGACCCTGGCCGGCCGCCTCGCACGACTCCGCGAGACCGGCGAGGAACGCCATCGCAGCCGGGTCGCGGAACGAGTAACTGAGCGCTTCGGTGAGCAGCAGGCCGACGGCTCCCGCCTTGCGCGTGCGCAGTGAGCGGGCGACAGGATCCGGTCCCGCGTATCCGCGTCTCTTCGCTGCCATGAGGACGCGTTCGCGCAGCTCAGGCGACAACTGATCGGGCCGGTTGTACGCGTTCGACACCGTGGTGCGGGACACCTTCAACTCGGCGGCGATCGACGCCAACGTAGCGGGGCGACGCGGCTCCCTCGACCTGGACATACGGGGACGTTAGCCGCAAAGGCGGTGGTTGTGAAAATTGACCGATTCGATCCTCGGACCGTCGGTCGCTAGAGTACAACGGAAACGGTTTCCAATTGCGTTTATAAGTAGCCTCGAGGAGCACCCCGTGCGACCGAAATTCCGTAACACCTATGCCGTGCTCGGTCTGACCTGCGCCGCGGCTCTCACGCTCGGCGCCTGCAGCTCCGACGACGCCGAGAGCTCGGGTTCGGCGCCCGCATCGCCGGTCGACGGACCGATCACGATCGTCGCGTCCACCAACGTGTGGGGCAGCGTCGCGCAGTCCGTCGCAGGCGATCTGGCGACCGTCGACTCGATCATCGCCGACCCGTCCGCCGACCCGCACTCGTACGAAGCGAGCGCAGGCGACGCCGCGAAGGTCGCCGAAGCATCGCTCGTCGTCTACAACGGCGGCGGATACGACGAGTTCATCGAGGACATCCTCGGCAGCGAAGGCAAGAACGTCCCGTCGGTGAACGCGTACGACCTGTTGGACAGCGATCATGCGCACGAGGAATCCACGCAGGCGCCCGCCGACGATCACGGCCACGACCACGGCGAGAACAACGAGCACGTCTGGTACGACGCGGAAGTCGCCGCTGCGACCGCGGAATCCATCGCGGAGAAGCTCGGCCAGCTCGACCCGGACAACGCCGCGCAGTACACCGCCAACGCCGAGACGTTCCACGACCAGGTTCACGGCATCACCGACGTCACGTCGAAGATCGCCGCGGACCATCCGGACGCACCCGTCGCGCAGACCGAGCCGATCGCGCACTACCTGATCGAGACGTCCGGGCTCGACGACGTCACCCCGGACGACTTCAAGAACGCCATCGAAGAAGGCAACGACCCGTCACCCGCGTCGATCGCCGAGACGCGTGATCTGTTCGCGTCGAACTCCGTCCGGGCGCTCGTCTACAACGTGCAGACCGTCGACTCGGTCACCGAGGACATTCGCAGGACGGCCGAGGCAGCGGGCGTCCCCGTCGTCGAGGTCACCGAAACGCTCCCCGAGGGCATGACGTACATCGAGTGGCAGACCAAGGCCGCGCAGGATCTCCAGGCTGCGCTGAGCGCATCCTGACTCGGCCGGCTCGGCCGGTTACTGGAAAGCTGTAGAACATGTCTGCTGTAGAACTGCGTGACGCCGGTCTGGCGTTCGGCGAACGCACGCTGTGGCAGAACCTCGACCTCACCGTCGAAAGCGGTGAGTTCGTGGCGATCCTCGGCCCCAACGGGTCGGGCAAGACCTCGCTTCTCAAGGTCCTGCTCGGCCAGAACCACCTGACGCACGGTACGGCCACGATCGCGGGCGAGCCCGTGCGTCGCGGGCAATCCGGCGTCGGATACGTCCCTCAGCAACGCAGCATCGACGACGGTCTCCCCCTGCGCGGAAGAGACCTCGTCGGGCTCGGCTGGGACGGCCACCAGTGGGGCGTCGGACTCCGCGGCATGCGCGAGCGCAAACGCATCGTGCAGAACGCGATCGACCAGGTCGATGCAGGCGCGTTCGCCGGTGCACCCGTCGGCACGATGTCCGGCGGCGAGCAGCAACGACTGCGGATCGCGCAGGCGCTCGTCGGCGATCCGTCCGTTCTGCTGTGCGACGAGCCCCTGCTCAGCCTCGACCTCGCGAACCAACAACTCGTGTCCGGACTGATCGATCGCCGACGCCGGGAGCACGACACCGCGGTCCTGTTCGTCACCCACGAGATCAATCCGATTTTGCCGCTCGTGGATCGGATCGTGTACATCGTCGACGGCAGATTCCGCATCGGGACACCCACGGAGGTCATGACCACCGAGGTGCTGTCGGAGTTGTACGGCACCGAGGTCGAGGTACTGCACGTGCGCGGGCGACTCGTCGTCGTCGGTACCGGAGATTCCATCGATGCGCTCGGAACCGCAGGCGCCCACCACCCGCCCACGCCAGAGACACCAGGAACGAACCCGGCATGAACGACAAGGTGACCGACGCCTTCTCCAAGATCTTCGACTTCAGCACCACCGCGAACCTGCTGAGCTACGACTTCGTCCAGAGCGCGCTGATCGCTGCCGCCATCCTCGGTCTGCTCGCGGGTGCGCTCGGGCCGCTGATCGTCAGCAGGCAGTGGGCGTTCGCCGTGCACGGGTCGTCGGAGTTGTCGCTGACGGGTGCCTCCGCGGCGCTGCTCGTCGGCATCACCGTCGGCCTCGGTGCGATCGTCGGTTCGGTCGTCGCGGCCATCATGTTCGCGCTACTGGGCTCCAAGGCCCGCGATCGCGACTCGGTCATCGGCGTCATCATGTCCTTCGGACTCGGCCTGTCGGTGTTGTTCATCTGGCTGTATCCGGGTCGAACCGGGACGAGCTTCTCGCTGCTGATCGGCCAGATCGTCGGCGTCGGGCAGAGCGGTCTGCAGCTGCTGCTGATCTGCGCTGCCGTCGTCCTCGTCGTCTTGGCCATCGTCTACCGACCGTTGCTCTTCGCCAGCACCGATCCGGAGGTCGCTCTCGCTCGTGGCGTCCCGGTTCGCGGCTTGGCTGTCGTCTTCGCCGTGCTGGTCGGCGTCGCCTGCGCTCTCGGTGTACAGATCGTCGGAGCGCTGCTCGTGCTGTCACTGCTGATCACGCCTGCCGCAGCCGCCGCTCGCGTCACCGCCAGCCCGCTGAAGGCGACGCTGCTGTCGATCGCGTTCGCGGAGACCGCAGCTGTCGGCGGCATTCTGCTGTCCCTCGCCCCCGGGGTCCCGGTCTCGACCTTCGTCACCACCATCTCGTTCGTGATCTACCTGGTCTGCCGGGCCATCGGGTCGCGTCGGAAAGCGAATTCGGGGCGGGTTCTGTCGGCCTGATCTCCCCTGTCGTGACCGAATGTCACGTTCGGTCACTCAGAGTGACCGAAGGCCGCCCTCGCTGGTAGTGCTTCCGACCTAGACTTGTCCACGATGCCTTCCATCGACTTGAACTCGGACCTCGGCGAGAGCTTCGGCACCTGGAAACTCGGCGACGACGATGCCGTGCTGTCCGTCGTCACCAGCGCCAACGTCGCCTGTGGCTTCCACGCGGGCGATCCCCGCACCATTCTCGACACATGCCGCGCGGCCACCGAGAACGCCGTGCGCATCGGGGCTCAGGTCGGCTATCGAGATCTGGCCGGGTTCGGCCGCCGCTTCATCGACATGGACCCGTCGGATCTCACCGCGGACGTTCTCTATCAGATGGGCGCGCTCGACGGCCTCGCGCAGGCGTCGGGTTCGGCGATCGCCTACGTCAAGCCGCACGGTGCGCTGTACAACGCGATCGTGACGCACCGCGAGCAAGCCCGGGCCGTCGTCGACGCCGTGAGGTCCTACGATCCGACGCTTCCCGTCCTCGGCCTACCGGGTTCCGTCTACCTCGACGAGGCCCGTGCCGTCGGATTGCGCACGGTGACCGAGGCATTCGCCGACCGCGCGTACACGCCGTCGGGCGAACTCGTGTCCCGTCGGAACGACGGTGCCGTGCTCACGGATCCGGCAGAAGTAGCACGACGCGTACTGCGGATGGTTCAGGAAGGCGTCGTCGAGGCGGTCGACGGATCGACCGTGGCCGTCGACGCCGAATCGATCTGTGTGCACGGTGATTCACCCGGCGCCGTCGAGATGGCCGTTGCCATCCAGAAGATCCTGTCCGACAACGACATCGACATCTCCGCCTTCGTCTGATGATCGAGCACGATTGCGGGGACAGGGCCCTTCTCGTCGAGTTCGAGAACCTCGCCGAGACGATGACGTGGCATCGGGCCTTGGCCGCGAGCGCAATCGACGACGTCGAAGACCTGGTCCCGGCGGCGCGAACGATTCTGGTGCGACACACAGGAAACCGAGATCGCGTCGTCTCATGGGTTCGCAGCACCGAGCCCGCCGACGTCGACGCGACGTCCGATGCCGAACCGGTAGTCGTTCCCGTCACCTACGACGGCGAGGATCTGGGCGACGTCGCCGACGCCATGGGAATGTCTGCGCAAGAGGTGATTTCGGCTCATACCGAACAGACTTGGACCGTCGCGTTCGGCGGTTTCGCACCTGGATTCGGATATCTCGTCGGCACGACCGACCGCCTGCACGTGCCCCGAAGAACAACCCCGCGTACGACGGTTCCCGCCGGAGCCGTCGGCCTGGCCGGTGAATTCTCCGGAATCTATCCGCGCAGCTCCCCTGGCGGTTGGCAACTGATCGGCAGAACCGACGCGGTTCTGTGGGACCCACAGCGCGAACCACCGGCCCTTCTGTGCCCCGGGGTGACCGTCCGGTTCGAGGCGCGATGACGGCGATCGAGATTCTCGAACCCGGGCCGTTGTGCACGATCCAGGATCGAGGTCGGGTCGGATACTCGTCGATCGGCGTCGGACGGTCGGGGGCAGCCGACATTCGTGCGCATGATGCAGCAAATCGTTTGGTGGGCAACGCCGTCGATGCCGCGACCCTCGAAGTGACCATGGGCGGATTCCGTGCGCGTGTACACGGTCACGCGTCGATCGCCGTCACGGGCGCCGAAGGCCCCATCACCGTGAACGGCACACCGGATGCTCTCTACACCACGCTCGATCTTGCCGATGGCGACGAACTGGCCGTCGGCACACCGACATTCGGGCTACGAACGTACATCGCGATACGTGGCGGATTCGATGTGGAGCCCGTGTTGGGATCGAGGTCGACCGACACGATGTCGGGGCTCGGGCCGTCGCCTCTCGAATCGGGCGACGTCGTCGCAGTCGGATGCGACGTATCGGGATGGCCTGCAATCGATTTCGCCCCGCCTCCCGAACGTGCGAAAGCAGTCGCCTCGGTCATCCTCGGCCCGCGCGCCGACTGGTTCACCGAACTCGCGGTGAACCTGCTCTATCAGCAGCACTGGTCGGTCACGTCGGACTCGAACCGCGTCGGCATACGGCTCGACGGCGATCGACCTCTGGAAAGAGCGATTGCAGGCGAATTGCCCAGCGAGGGCATGGTTCCCGGCGCGCTGCAGGTCCCTCCCGACGGCAAGCCGGTGCTGTTTCTCGCCGACCATCCGGTGACCGGAGGCTATCCCGTCATCGGTGTCGTCGCGTCCGAGGACCTGCCCGTCCTCGGACAGCTCAGGCCTGGCGACAGCCTGCGTTTCCGTCCGCGTCCGTGGGCGCCTGCGGCACCCGTGCGCGGATAGTTCGACCCTGGTGCAACCAACCACGCACGGGCGCGTCAGCGCCTACGCTGCCGCGCGATGTCCGCGAGCACGACGCCCGCAGCCACCGATGCATTGAGCGACTCGACCGGCCCTGCCATCGGGATGGACAGGATGTGATCGCAGTTCTCGCGGACGAGGCGAGACAGTCCCTTGCCCTCCGAACCGACGACGATCGCGACGGGACCGGTGCCGTCGAACTCGTCGAGCGTCGTGTCGCCGCCCGCGTCGAGACCGACGATCGTGATGCCCTTGGTCTGCCAATCCTTCAGCGTGCGAGTCAGGTTCGTGGCCCGCGCGACGGGAAGTCGCGCTGCCGCGCCGGCACTGGTACGCCACGCGACCGCCGAGACGCTCGCGCTACGACGCTGCGGAATGACGACGCCGTGCCCACCGAACGCAGCAACGGATCGCACGACGGCACCGAGGTTGCGCGGGTCGGTGATGTTGTCGAGCGCGACGAGCAATGCAGGCTCCTGATGCGCACGTGCCGCACCGACGAGGTCGTCCGGATGCGCGTACCGGTACGGCGGCACCTGCAGCGCGAGACCCTGGTGCAGACCGTTGGCGCTGAGCTTGTCGAGATCGCTGCGCGGGACCTCGAGGATCGAGATGCCCGCGTCGGCCGCGCGCTGGACGCTCTCCTTGAGTCGGTCGTCGCTGTCGGTGCCGGTGGCGACCCACAGCGCCGTCGCGGGAACGCCCGCACGCAAGCATTCGACGACGGGGTTACGTCCGAGAACGACCTCGGGTCCGTCGTCGTTCTTCCGGTTCGCGACGCGGCCCCCGCCCTGCCTGCCCTGGGACTGCGCAGCCTTCTCGGCGAGCTTGGCCCGACGCGCCGCGGGATGCTTCGTCCGTGCCTCGGCAGGAGGCGTCGCACCGCGTCCTTCGAGACCACGACGGCGGTTACCGCCGGAGCCGGCGACCTGCCCCTTCTTCGTGCCCGCTTTGCGAATTGCGCCGCGCCTACTGGAATTGCCTGCCATCACTGCCCTGCTTCGTCGGTACTGCTGGTTGCCCCGACGGACCATTCGGGCCCGTTGGGGGTGTCTGTCACGTCGATTCCCGCCTTCGCGAGGCGATCTCTGATCGCATCCGCGGTGGACCAGTCCTTGTCGACCTTCGCCTGTGCTCGGCGCTGGAGTTCTGCGTCCACGAGAACGCCGAGGGCTCCGACGACGGCATCGCTGTCGCGAGTGCCGCTGTCCCAGTGCGGATCGAGCGGATCGACGCCGAGGATCGAGAGCATCGCCCTGACTTTCGACGCCTGCTCGACGGCCCCCTGGAGGTCGCCGCTCTCCAGAGCGCTGTTGCCCGCCTTGACCGTCGCATGGACGGCGGCGAGAGCCTTGGGCACTCCGAGATCGTCGTTCAACGCGTCGGCGAAATCGTCGGTCCACGTTCCCAGCGGAACGTCGCCCGCACGTTCGACGGTACGTTTCACGAAACCTTCGATACCCCGGTACGTCACGGCTGCCGTCTGCAGCGCGTTGTCCGAGTACTCGAGCATCGACCGGTAGTGCGCGCTGCCGAGGTAGTACCGAAGTTCCTGCGGCCGAACGCTTTTCAGCACGTTCGGAACCGACAGCACGTTTCCGAGCGACTTGGACATCTTCTCGCCGCCCATCGTCACCCAGCCGTTGTGCAGCCAGTAGCGGCTGAAGCCGTCGCCGGCGGCCTTGCTCTGTGCCCGCTCGTTCTCGTGGTGCGGGAACACCAGATCCAGACCACCGCAGTGGATGTCGAAGTCGGAACCGAGATAGGCCTCGCACATCGCGGAGCATTCGAGGTGCCACCCGGGACGCCCGCGTCCCCACGGCGTCGGCCACGACGGCTCACCCGGCTTCGCGGCCTTCCACAGCGTGAAGTCCCTCGGGTCGCGCTTGCCCGCGGCCGCGCTCTCGCCCTGATGGACGTCGTCGAGCTTGTGACCGGACAGTGCACCGTAGTCCGGGAAGCTGACGACGTCGAAGTAGACGTCGCCCTCGGCGGCGTAGGCGTGGCCGGACTCGATCAGCCGCTCGATCAGCTCGACCATCTGCGTGATGTGCCCGGTTGCGCGCGGCTCGGCCGACGGCGGCAGCACACCCAGCTTGTCGTAGGCCCAGGTGAACGACCGCTCGTACGTCGCGGCCCACTCCCACCACGGGCGGCCTGCGTCGCGAGCCTTGTTCAGGATCTTGTCGTCGATGTCGGTGACGTTGCGGACGAAGGCGACGTCGTAATCGTGCGCGAGCAACCACCGCCGCAGCACGTCGAACGCGACTCCACTGCGCACGTGCCCGATGTGCGGTTCCCCCTGAACCGTTGCCCCACACAGATACACCGACGCATGGCCAGGGACCAAGGGGGTGAATTCCCGCAGGGCCCTCGTCTCGGTGTCGTACAGGTGAAGGGTCACGACCAGCAATGCTACCGGTGCATTTACTTCGTCATGACAAGTGCGGTCGCGACCGCCGCGATTCCCTCGCCACGACCGGTCAATCCCAATCCGTCGGTCGTCGTCGCCGAGACCGACACGGGCGCTCCGAGCACCGCGGACAGCGTCTCCTGGGCCTCGAGACGACGCGGGCCGATCTTCGGACGGTTTCCGATGATCTGCACTGCCGCGTTCCCGATCGTGAATCCGGCCTCGGTGAGCAGTCGACGTACCTCGGTCAGCATGGTTGCACCGCTGACGCCGTCCCACTCCGGCCGTCCGGTACCGAAGACCGAACCGAGATCGCCCAACCCGGCCGCGGACAGCAACGCGTCGCACAGCGCATGCGACGCGACGTCACCGTCGGAATGGCCGTCGAGCCCGTCGCCGTCCTCGAACAGCACACCGGCGAGCCAGCAGGGCCGACCCGGCGAAATGGGATGGACGTCGGTCCCGATACCGACCCTCATGAACGCTCCTGCCCCACCAGCGCCTCGGCCAGCAGCAGATCGTGTGGAGTGGTGACCTTGAATGCCAGCGGGTCACCGACGATGGTGTGGACGGTTTCGCCGAGTCGCTCGACGAGACCGGCGTCGTCCGTCGCGGAATCGCCTGCCTCGGCGTACGCGCGGGCCAGAAGTTCGGCGTCGAAACCCTGCGGTGTCTGAATTGCGCGAAGCCCGCTTCGATCCGGCGTGCCGACGACGGCACCCATGATGTCGACCGTCTTGACGGTGTCGGCGACCGGAATCGCCGGTACGACGGCGGCTCGTCCGGCACGCACCTCTGCGACGACGCGCGAGACGAGCGACGACGGTGTCAACGCTCGGGCCGCGTCGTGCACGAGAACGATGTCGGCGTCACCGGCCGCGGCCAAGCCGCATCGGACGGAATCCGTTCGTTCGCCTGCACCGGCGACGACCGTGATCTCGTCGAAGGAGCCCAGTAAGTCACCGGTCCGCTCGACCAGTTTCTCGGGAACCATGACGACGATGCGATCGACGGAACCCGATTCGACGAGGCCTTCGACCGAGCGCTCGAGGAGGGTCTTGCCCCCGACGGTCACGAACGCTTTGGGCTCTCCCAGACCGAGCCGAAGACCTCGGCCCGCCGCCGGAACGAGTGCGACGACGGGACCTGTGTTGGAACGAGCCACCTAAGCAGCTGTCACTCAGGAAGCCGCAGCGAGAACTTCGTCGAGAATCGTGTCGGCCTTGGCCTCGTCGGTTCCCTCGGCGAGAGCGAGCTCGCCGACCAGAATCTGACGCGCCTTGGCGAGCATGCGCTTCTCACCTGCGGAGAGACCACGATCCTGCTCACGACGCCACAGGTCACGAACGACCTCGGCAACCTTGTTGACGTCACCGGAGGCGAGCTTCTCGAGATTTGCCTTGTACCGGCGCGACCAGTTGGTCGGCTCTTCCGTGTGCGGAGCACGCAGAACCTGGAACACCTTGTCCAAGCCCTCCTGCCCGACGACGTCCCGGACGCCGACGTACTCGGCGTTGTCTGCAGGAACTCGAACGGTGAGATCGCCCTGAGCGACTTTGAGAACTAGGTACTCTTTCGGTTCACCCTTGATGGTGCGGGTTTCTATCGCTTCGATCAGCGCCGCTCCGTGATGGGGGTAAACGACGGTGTCTCCGACCTTGAAAATCATCTGTCCCGTGCCCCTTTCGATTTTCCGAGTTTACCACGCACCCAGATCAACGGCGCAGGTCAGGGGCACAGCGCGAACGTCGCAGGGGTTGACAGGACGGCCGGAACGTGTATCCGACACCCCCGCAATGGGTTCGGAAATACACGGTGTCGACGCAACAGCGACGAAACGAAACACGGGTGAACACGCCGGTCCCCGCCGGATCCGTCGACGCGATCGAAGCCCCAGCGAAGAACCTTCGGACGATGACTACTACTCTGCCTAGTGGACCTGACGTACCGGCTGGCCCGGACCGGCACAACTGGAGGACGACCCGTGACTGCGATCCAAGCTGCGACTGCGCACCGTAAGACCCGCCGACTGGTGGCGACGGCAGCCATTGCCGCCGGTGCCGCACTGACGCTGAGCGCCTGTGGCGCGGGCCAGATCTCCCAGACGGCGGATCAGGTCGCTGCCGTCAACGGCAACTCCGCCGACGTCGGAAACATCTCGGTGCGCAACGTACACGTCGTCTACCCGCAGTCCGAGGAGTACTCGATCGAGCCAGGCGGCAAGGTCGAGCTCGGCTTCATCGCCGTCAACAACAGCCCGAACAACTCCGACAAGCTGACCCGCATCGCGACGACGGCCGCGTCCTCGATCACCCTCGGCGAGGAGCCGGGCGGCACCGAGATCGAACCGCTCACCGCGCTCGGTGCAGGCGCTCCGGCCGACACGCAGCTCGACGACCCGCTGATCCCGCTGCAGCAGATCGTCGTCGAGCTCAACGGCATCGGTGAGGACGTGCGTCCCGGACTGACCGTCCCCGTCACGTTCACGTTCGAGAACGCAGGCGACGTCGAGGTTCTCGTTCCCGTCGACGCAGGCCCCGTCCTTCCGCGCAACGTCTCCGACAAGTCGCCCGTCGAGGCGGAGGCACACGGCGAGGCCGAGAGCGCCGAGCAGAGCATCGTCGAGACCGAGGTCGAAGAAGGCGCTGACGGCAACAACTGACAGTTCCTGTCGGTAGCCGCGTCTAACGTTCTCGATCGTGGCCAAGCTCAAGACGAATTACCGCTGTTCGGCCTGCCAGCACACGGTTGCCAAGTGGGTGGGTCGCTGCCCGGAGTGCGGTAGCTGGGGTTCGATGGACGAAGCCCCGATCCTCGCGCCCGTCGCCAGTCGGCCGGGTGCGTCGGGCCTCGGGGCGGGCAACACCCGGTCGGCGACGGCCGCGATGGTGCCCACCCTTCCCGCCACCGCACTCACGCAGGTCAGCAGTACCACCTCCCAGGCCAACTCCACTGGCATAGACGAGTTCGACCGCGTGCTCGGCGGCGGCCTCGTTCCCGGCTCCGTCGTGCTCCTCGCGGGCGAGCCGGGCGTCGGCAAATCCACCCTTCTGCTCGAGGTCGTGCACCGGTGGGCTCGCACCGGCGAGGACCGTCGCGCGCTGTACGTCACGGGTGAGGAGTCCGCAGGCCAGGTGCGCCTTCGCGCCGATCGCACCGGCGCCGTCCACCAGCGAGTCTTCCTCGCCGCCGAGTCCGACCTGGCGACGGTCTTCGGCCACGTCGAGCAGGTCAAGCCGAGCCTGCTGATCGTCGACTCCGTGCAGACCATGCTGGCAGCCGACGTGGACGGTGTCATCGGTGGTGTCACACAGGTCAAGGCCATCACCAGCGCGCTCACCTCGCTCGCCAAGACGACAGGCGTCGCCGTCCTGCTCATCGGACACGTCACCAAGGACGGTGCGGTCGCCGGTCCGCGGGCGCTCGAACATCTCGTCGACGTCGTCCTGCACTTCGAAGGCGACAAGCATTCGACGCTACGGATGATTCGCGGCATCAAGAACCGCTTCGGCGCCTCGGACGAGGTCGGCTGTTTCGAATTGCGCGACACCGGGATTCACGGCATATCCGATCCGTCCGGGCTGTTTCTCCACCACCGCACCGAAGCCGTTCCCGGCACCGCTGTCACGGTCACGATGGACGGCAAGCGTCCCCTGCTCGCCGAACTGCAGGCACTCGTCGTCGACACTCAGATGCCGTCGCCGCGCCGCGCCGTCAGCGGCCTCGAATCCGCCCGCGTGGCCATGATCCTCGCCGTCCTCGAACGTCGTTGCGGCATCAAGATGTCCAAGAGCGAGGTGTACGCCGCGACCGTCGGCGGCATGAAGACCACCGAGCCGGCAGCCGATCTCGCGCTCGCGGCAGCACTCGCGTCGGCCGTCACCGACAGGCCGCTGCCGTCGGGCGTCGTCATCCTGGGCGAGGTCGGACTCGCGGGAGAGGTCCGTCGCGTGTCGGGGCTGGGGCGTCGGCTCGCCGAAGCGTCGCGGCTCGGTTTTACCCGAGCCATCACGCCCGAACACGACGACACGGTGCCCGCCGGAATGAAGGTCCACGCCGTCACCAATCTCGGTGAAGCATTGAACTCGGTAACAATGCGGGCCGTATGACCCCGGCGGCGTACCCTCTACCTGCGAGACTGTGACACAACACGAGGGGATGAACATGGACGTATCCGCGCGCGACACCACGTCATCTCCGGCACTCCGGGACACCATTGCACGTCTCGCGCCCGGCACGGCCCTGCGCGACGGCCTGGAGCGCATCCTGCGCGGCCGCACGGGCGGTCTCATCGTGCTGGGCTACGACGACGAGGTCGAGGCCATCTGCGACGGCGGATTCGAGCTGGATGTCGAGTTCTCACCGACGCGGCTGCGCGAGCTGTCGAAGATGGACGGCGCGGTCGTCCTGTCCACCGACGGCCGACGGATCGTCCGGTCCAATGTGCAACTTGTTCCCGATCACAAGATCGCGACGGTCGAATCCGGCACCCGGCATCGGGCCGCCGAGCGGACCGCGATGCAGACCGGCTATCCGGTCGTCTCGGTCAGCCAGTCGATGAGCATCGTCAGCGTCTACGTCGCCGGCATACGCCACGTGGTCGAGGGTTCGGCCACGATCCTCTCCCGGGCCAATCAGGCCGTCGCGACGCTCGAACGGTACAAGGCGCGCCTCGACGAGAACACGCGTCAGCTGTCCGTCGTCGAGATCGAGGACTTCGTGACGCTACGTGACGCTCTGACCGTCGCGCAGAGGCTGGAGATGGTGCGGCGCGTGTCCGTGGAGATCGAGCAGAACGTCCTCGAACTCGGTACGGACGGTAGGCAATTGGCCCTACAACTCGAAGAACTCCTCGGCGACAACGATGCCGATCGACAGCTGATCGTTCGCGACTATCTCGCCGGTGCGGAACCGTCCGACACGGTCGCCGTCGAGAAGGCACTCGCTGCCCTCGACAAACTGACGGACGTGGACCTACTGGATCTGACGACGCTCGCGCGGGCGTTCGGCTACCCGGGCACGATCGAGGCACTCGATACCCCGATGAACCCGCGCGGCTACCGGGTGTTGACGCGTGTGCCCCGGCTGCAGTTCGGCCAGATCCACCGGCTCGTCGGCTCGTTCGGAACGCTGCAGGGTCTGCTCGCCGCGACCGCAGCCGACCTGCAATCGGTCGACGGCATCGGCGGACTGTGGGCCCGTCATATACGAGAAGGCCTCTCGCGTCTCGCGGAGGCCTCCATCGCCGGACCGTACGACTAGCGAACTCTCAGGTCATGTTGAACGGCTCGGGCGAGCTGCGCAGCTCGCCGAGCTGAGCGATCACCTTGTACGAGCCGACGCCCACCGGGATGCGCTCCTCGCCGCATCCGGGCACCGAGTTCGTGCCCGACCACTTGACCGTGAAGCCTGCCTGCTCGCCCGGCTTGAACGTCCGCAGGTCGGACTGTGCGTCGGGGAAGCAGTCGGTGTTGGACCAGATGCGCTGATCGTCGAGCGTGTAGACGAGGGCCTGCTGGAGGCCTGCGCCGACGTCGCGCTGGCATTCCGTCGAGCTGATGTTCGTGATGACGACCGTGAACCCGGGCTCTTCTCCGACGCGGTACGACGGCTTGTCGGGCGTCGCCTTGATGGCCAGGCTCTGATCCGAGCACTGGTTCGCGGGAGCAGGCGCGCCTGCAGGAGCGGCCGCGGACGAGCTAGTGCTTCCGTTGCCGGCCGCTGTATTGCCGGAACCGTTCCCCGAACCACTGTCCGAGGAGCCGCTGCCCGAACCGCCGGACCCGCCGCCCGACGAGGCCGGTTGAGACGGCGTCGCCGATGCACTCGGCGTCGTGGGCGCCGGTGTCGTCGCGACGACACCGGCGGGCTCGGCTTGCGGAGGCTCGTCGTTACCACCGCCGAGAGACGAGATGAACCACACGATCAAACCGAGCACCACGACGGCTGCGCCGATGGCGAGAGCTCGGCGACGCCAATAGATTTCGGGAGGCAAAGGCCCGGTCGGTTGCAACACAGAACAACCGTAAACGCCAGCAGCTACCTATCCCTGAAGCACACGCGGCGTGTCGCGAAGCCGATACGCCTGAACGCTAGGGCTGCTCGCCGATGTCGCCGATGACCGCGCGCAACTGCGCCTTGCCCTCCGACAACTGGTAGGTGAGACCGACGATCGCGACCTGCCCCGACTCGACCTTCTCCGCGATGATGCGAGAGCGCTCCATCAGCAGTTTGCCGGTCTCCTCGACGTGGCGACGCTCGAACTCGTCGGCAGCATTCTGACCGTCTCGACGAGCCGACAGCACCGACGGCGTGACCCGCTCGACGACGTCGCGGATGTAGCCTCCCGGTGTGTCTCCGGACTCGAGCGCGTCGACCGTCGCCCGTACCGCACCGCAGCTGTCGTGGCCGAGCACGACGATCAGCGGGACGCCGAGGACCGCGACGCCGTATTCGATGGAACCGAGGACGGCGGAGTCGATGACATGACCTGCCGTACGTACGACGAACATGTCGCCGAGGCCCTGGTCGAAGATGATCTCCGCGGCGACGCGGGAGTCGGCGCAGCCGAACAGCACGGCACCCGGGTGCTGACCTTCCGTCAGACGGGTCCGATCGTCGATTCCCTGACTGGGGTGCAACGACTCGCCGTCGACGAAGCGCTGGTTACCCTCCTTGAGAGACTTCCATGCTGAAACTGGATTGGTAGCAGGCATGGACCCCATTGTGCCCCGGCCCACCGTTACCGGCGAGTCGGGTCCGCTGCAGAAAGGTGCGCAGAGCAGGTGCCGATCGATACGGACGCATTGCTCGGATGGTTCGACACCGAGGAACGCGATCTTCCCTGGCGCCGCCCCGGCGTCACGGCCTGGCAGATCCTGATGAGCGAGATCATGCTGCAGCAGACGCCGGTGTCCCGCGTCGCGCCGATCTGGGCGGAGTGGGTGGAGCGGTGGCCGGTGCCGTCGAAGATGGCCGCGTCGAGCCAGGCCGAGGTGCTGCGCGCATGGGGCAAGCTCGGGTACCCGCGTCGCGCACTGCGATTGCACGAGTGCGCGGGCGTACTCGCCGCGGAGCACGGTGACGTCGTTCCCGACGACGTCGACACACTCCTGAGCCTCCCCGGAATCGGCGCCTACACCGCGCGCGCCGTGGCCTGTTTCGCCTACGGACAGCGAGTTCCCGTCGTGGACACCAATGTTCGACGCGTCGTCGCGCGGGCGGCTCATGGCGCCGCCGAGCCGGGCAATCCCTCGACCACGCGCGATCTGGCCGACGTCGAGGCCATACTGCCGATCGAACGAACGAGGGCTGCACGCTGTTCGGCCGCGTTGATGGAACTCGGAGCATTGATCTGCACGGCGAAGAATCCGGCATGCCTGCTGTGCCCGCTGCCGAAGTGCTCGTGGATCGAAGCAGGTCGACCCGCCTACACCGGACCGCCGAAGAAAGTGCAGAAGTTCGCCGGCACCGACCGTCAGGTGCGCGGCAAGCTGATGGCGGTGCTCCGCGAGAGCGACGGCCCCGTCGAACGCGCCGAACTCGACGTCGTCTGGCTCAGCGATCCGGGCCAGCGGGACCGAGCACTGGACTCGCTGCTCGTCGACGGGTTGGTCGAACAGACCGAATCGGGCCTGTTCGCTCTCGCCGGCGAGGGGTAGCGCGCGTCAGCGCAGAAAGTCCACGAGCAGCGAGTTGACGACGTCCGGACGTTCCAGGTAGCCGAAATGCCCTGCGTCCGAGACCTCTTCGTATCGCGCGCCCGGAATGGACTGCGCCACTTCACGGCTCAGATGCACGGGGATGAGACGGTCGTCGGCGAACCCGACGACCATCGTCTTCGCGGAGATTCTGCGGTACGCCGTCAGCCGCTCCGACCCGGCGCGCATCTCCAACCCGATCTGCGCCCGCTTGCCCGCGCTCGGCGCACCTCCCGAGTACTCGAGCACGGCGAGCCAGTCACCGATCGCGGTGTCGTCCCGCAACGTCGCGGGCGAGAAGTTGTTCATCGCGGTGATCGCAGCACGATAGCTGTCGGGCAACGTGATTCCGGCGTCGTACAGATCTCGCTCACCGCGCGACAGCGCCTTCTGCATCGCCGACGCCCGGCCGTACGTTGCCATCATGACAGCGTGCGACACGAGGTCCGGGCGCGCGAGAGCGAGTTCCTGCGTGACGCGTGCGCCCATCGACGTCCCGACGACGCGTGCGCGCATTCCGCCGAGGTGCTCGATCAACGCGGCGGTGTCGGCCACGAGGTCGTCGAGTACGAACCCTTCACCGCATTCCGAGGACGGTGCGATTCCGCGGTTGTCGAACGTGACGACGGTGTACCCGGCTGCCGTCAGAGCGGGCACCTGATGCGTCTTCCACACCCGGCCAGGGCTTCCGGATCCCATGACCAGCACGACGAGGGGCCCACTGCCCGCGACGTCGTAGTTGATTTCGATACCGTTCAGTCTCGCCGTCGACATTCGCGTCACTGTAGTCGGCGCAGGAACTCCTCCACCGCCTGCCGGTAGACCGTCGGTTGCTCGTCGTGGACGAGGTGCGCCGCTCCCGCGACGCACACGTAGGTCGACATGGGGTTCCGGCGATGCATTTCCGTCATCTGACCCGCAGGTGTGATCCCGAACTCACCCTCGATCAGCAGACTGGGCGCACGGACGGCATCCCACTCGTCCCAGAAGTGCCGCGTGCCCCACTCCTGCGAGATCTTCTCGAACGTCGACACGTCACCGTGCAGATGGTAACCGTCGTCGCGACGCAGAAAGGAGTCCCGAAAGTATTGTCCCGCAACGTCTCCGAAGTACCGGTCGACGGCATCCGCGTCGGGAAACGGTTGCGGCCACCGACGGATCATCGCCGCCCACGCGTCGGCGGTTCGGCCGCGGAAGTCCGGCGCGATGTC
Organism: Rhodococcus sp. BP-261; assembly: GCF_019835205.1. Classification (NCBI taxonomy): domain Bacteria; kingdom Bacillati; phylum Actinomycetota; class Actinomycetes; order Mycobacteriales; family Nocardiaceae; genus Rhodococcus; species Rhodococcus sp. BP-261. Next base: position 57,838 of record NZ_JABUCO010000015.1, read on the forward strand.
CTCGACGACCACGCCCGACACGAGATCGGGGCGGGCGGCTGCGAGACACATTCCGTGCAGTGACCCCATCGAATGACCGATCAGCACCGTCGATCCGAGGTGCCGGACGTGCTCGATCAGATCCTCGACGAACGCCTCCGTGGTGAGGTCCGACGGCGGCGGCCTGCGATGACCCGGTGCGTCGTAGGTGTAGACGTGCCCGAACTCTCGCAACCACGGAACCTGACGACGCCACGTGCCCGCACTGCCCATCAGTCCGTGCAGCAGCAGAAGCGGTCGCCCCGTCCCACCCTCGTCGTACAGCACCATTGGAACTGTAATAGGGCGAGTAGCCTTCGAGCATGGCAGTCGTGAAGATCAACGCAATCGAGGTCCCCGAGGGCGCAGGCGCCGAGCTGGAGAAGCGCTTCGCCGCCCGAGCCGGAGCCGTCGAGAATTCTCCGGGTTTCCTCGGATTCCAGCTCCTGCGCCCGGTCAAGGGCGAGAACCGCTACTTCGTCGTGACGCAGTGGGAGACCGAAGAGGCCTTCCAGGAGTGGGCGTCGGGACCGTCACGGGCGGCACATGCAGGCGAGCGGGCCAAACCGGTGTCCAGCGGTGCGTCACTGCTCGAGTTCGAGGTCGTGCTCGACGTCGCCGCCAAGAGCTGACGGCCTCACAGCGCAAGATCGTGTTCGGCACGTGAGGACGGCGTGCCGAACACCGAAAACCCGGACGTATCGGCGTTCTTCGCGGCGTACATCGCCGCGTCGGCTTTCCTGAGCAGGTCGTCGGCGTCGGCCTGGAACCCGTCGTCGACAGCGATGCCGATACTCGCCGAGACGGTGACGACGTATCCCTCGATCTCGACCGGGTCAGCGAGTTCGGCGAGTATCCGCTTCGCTACTCCGACGGCATCCGACCCGCGATGCAACACGACGAACTCGTCGCCGCCGAATCTCGACACGGTGTCGTCGGGACCCACTGCGCCGGCCAGTGTTTCGGCCGCGATTCTCAAGATGTCGTCCCCGACAGCATGCCCCAACGTGTCGTTGATCGTCTTGAAGTTGTCCAGATCTATCACGAGAAGTGCTATCGGATAGGGGTTTCCGTTCTCGGCGATGTCACGGATCCGTTGCCCGACGAGCACACGGTTGGGCAACCCCGTCAGCGGATCGTGCAGCGTCCGGCGTCGCAGTTCACTCTCGAGGTCGTGCCGACGAACGGCCGCCGACACCACACCGGCGACGGTTTGCACGAATGCGAGTTCGCCGTCGTCGAAACCCCTGCGCTCGGCGCTGTACACCGCGAGGACACCCCACGGCTCCCCCATCCCGTCGATCACGACGGCAGCCCCGCTGCGCACGCCTCGGTCTCGCATGAATTCCGTCGGAAAGCGGAACTCCGCGTCGCGGTCGACGCACACGACGGGCTCGTCGGACACCAGCGCTGCCGCGGCATGAGACATGCGGGACAGAGGAATCGGACCGGGAGCACGGCCCGGGCCCGAATAGGCGACGGCCATCAGTTCCGTTCTGCTCGGAAACCCGGGTTCGAAGATGACGGCGCACTTCATACCCATCAACGACAGGGCCGCGTCGGTTGCGGTCTGCATGACGTGGGCTGGGCTGGCCGTCAACGCGATTCGACTCAGATTCGCGACCGCCCGCTGTTCCCTGGCGTGCGCGTCGGCCGCGACGGCGACCTCGACGAGGCGCCGTTCGTGATCGAAACGACCACGTAGGTCGCGGAATGCCAAGGCCACCATCGCGACGGAAGCGTGCCGTCCCGTCACCACGTACGCGGACACCCACGTCGGTATCGCCTCTCCGGTGCGGAGGTGCGTGAGTTCGACATCGCCCGTCCACACCCCACCCGCGAGCGCACGTGCCACCGGGCCCGTACGTGCGTACACCGAGCCGAACACCCATTCGGCGGTCCGCACCGCCTCGGCCGTGTCCCGCGCACCGATCAACTCGATCGCCGCCGAATTCAGGTACGCGACATCACCGTCCGACCCCCGCAGACACATCGCGTCGGGGGATCGGTCGGCCGTGGCGGCGAACTCCGCCACCCACTCCTCGACAACCGGATCCACTGTCCTGCACTCCCACTGACCAGCACTCGAATCCCCCGATGCTTCGTGGTGCGCCCTCATCGTCCTACGCCCGTACGGCGTCACTCACTACTGTCGTTGGGGCACCGGCCCTACGGCTTCCGACGAGGCGTCGTCGTCACGGTCCACGTCGAGTCCGGACGAGACCCTGCCTTCGACGCGCTCGACGAGCGCCTGCAATTCCTCGGCGGGAACAGGGCGTCCGATGTGGTAACCCTGCGCGCCGTCGCATCCGAGAACACGAAGACGATCCAGAGTTGCCTTGTCCTCCACGCCTTCTGCGACGACGTTCATTCCGAGGCTGCGTCCGAGTTCGATCGTCGAACGCACGATGGATGCATTGGTGGGTTGACTGTTCATCGCGGTGACGAACGACCTGTCGATCTTCAGTGTCTGCACCGGAAGGGATCTGAGGTAGGCCAGCGAGCTGTATCCGGTGCCGTAGTCGTCGATCGCGATCGACGATCCGATGTCCCTCAATGACACGAGCGCGTCGACCGAGCGACGCGGATCGGTCATCGCCGACGTCTCCGTCACCTCGAATTCGACTGCGGACGAGGGCACGTCGTGCCGCTCGAGCGCCGACGCAACTTGATCGACGAGCGTCGGGTCGATCAGGTTGCGCACGGACAGGTTGATCGAGATTCCGATGCGAAAACCTTTGCTGCGCAATGCGCCACAGCACGCGAGCGCGTCTTCCAGAACGTACGCGGTGATCGCGGGCAGCATACCGGTGCGCTCGGCGTCGGCAAGGAACGAACCGGGCCCGATCAATCCTTCTCGTGGATGCTGCCACCGCAACAGTGCCTCGACGCCGACGACACGGCCGGTCAGCAGATCCAGGCAGGGCTGGAAGAACACGCGCAATTGGCGTTGCAGAACGGCAGTTTCGAGTTCGCCGAGCAACCGCATCTGCTCGCGGCGATCGCAGTCCATCGCCGGGGCGTAGATCGACAGGCGCATGTGGCCCGCCTTCGCCGCGGTCAGCGCGACGTGCGCGTGTTGCAGGAGTGCGTCGGCGTCGGCGCCGGGCAGCGTCGAGGACTGTACGACGCCGACCGTCGCCTCCAACGCGACATTGATGTCGTGCACGAACATCGTCCTGCTCACGCATCGTTGGAAGTGCTCGGCACATTCGGCGGCCGGCATCGGCATTCGCTGCGTCGGTACCGCGACGACGAACTGGTCTCCGCCGAGCCGTCCGACGACGGCGTCCGTCACCGCGGCGGAGACGAGTCGTTGCCCGATTTCGCGCAGAACGGTGTCTCCCACCGGATACCCGAACGTCTCGTTGATCTGGGCGAAGCGATCGATGTCGACGATCAGCACCAGGATTCCCTGGTCTGTCGCCTCGTCGACTGCGCGGTCGAGCAGTTCACCGATACGCCGACGGTTCGGCAGACCGGTGGTGGAGTCCGACATCGCCGCGGTGGTCAGTTCCGACGCTTGGCGTCTCATCACCGACAGGAAACAGGCCATTCGAGCTCCGACGAGCGCGACCACGACCATCGAACACCCCGCGACGATCCAGCCCCACTCGGACACCGGAGCGCCTCGTGCGAGTTCTACGCCCATCACCACGGGCGCCATCAGGCTCGCCGCGCACAACCCGAGGAGTCGCGTTCGGTCGGCGAACAAGTGCTTCTCCACCCCGACGGACGACGACACCCGACGCGACGGGTGGAGCGAGTACGCGGCCAACAGCACGTAGCCGAGGAGCGAGGTCGCGGTGGCAGGGTCGACGGTCAGACCGTTCCAGAACGTATATGCCGATGCGTTGTACGCGAGCGGATTCGACAGGGCGATCGCGCAGAACGCGACCGTGAGCAGCACGAACGGAGTGGTTCGCGCGCGTTTCGACAGCAGAAGGATCAAGGCCGTGGCGACGAGCAGGCCGTCCGCGATCGGGTACAGCACAACGGGCCAGTTCGACGCCAACCGAGCCGGCAGTTCTCCGGCCGGCCCGTGCCCGACCAGGAAGACCCAGGAGATCAGGCCGAGTCCGGTAGCCACGATCGACGCCTCGAGAACGTCCTCGACCTTGACTACGCGGCCGTCGGCGTCGCGCAAACAGAGAACCGCGCCGACGAACGCCGCATGGCCGATCAGATACAGGAAGTCCGCCACCGACACCACCGGTGCCGCGCGCCCCTGGACATCCCCGAACTCGACGACGGCGTCGCCGACAACGCAGGCCAGCAGACCGATCAGCAGTAGGACCCACGTTGCCCGGTCGTCGCGGCGACGCGCATATCCACCGCGGACGAATGCAACGACGGTAACCACAGCTACCAGCGCGTGGAGGACCGCACGCCAGACATCGTCCGCGAGCAGGATGTACCCGGCCACGCAGGCGAGCCCCGCAGCCAGGAACCTCGACCAGACCATCGTCTCGGGCCGTTCCTTCCTGGTCCCCCAACCGTCGAATTCTTGTATTTCGCGTCGAAACCAGTCGTTCCATCGGTATTCGTACCCGAAACCGCACCGGATTGGTTCGGGTTTCAAGAATTACAGACTAGGGGAAGGATGTAACGCGCGGCTACTGGAGACCAGGCGGTATCGGCGGACGCTACTCGCGCATCGCGTCGAACCCCTGCTCCAACAGCTGCAGAAGCACCGGCACCGGCTGCGCACCCGAGACTGCGATTCGACGTCCGGCCACGAAGAACGGAACCCCTGTGACCTGCAGTTCTCTTGCGGTCGCAAGATCGGCACGTACCTCGTCCAACCCGGCGTCACCCGCCAAAGCGTCGGCAGCACCGGTTACGCCCGCACGTTCTGCCAGTTCGACCAGAACGTCCCGATCGTCGACGACGCGGCCATCGGAGAAATGAGCCTCGAACAGCGCGGACAGGATTTCGTCGGCGAGACCTTGTTTGCGTGCGATGTGGACGAGGCGATGGGCGTCGAACGTGTTCGCGGCGACGACGGTGTCGAAGTCGATCGTCAGTCCGTCCGCCTTCGCGATGCTCGCGACGTGCTCGAACATGCCTGCTACCTGTTCGGGAGCCATGCCTTTCATGCGCACGAGTGCGTCCAATTCGCGTTCTCGCGCGCCGACGGGCGCCTCGGGCGACAGTTGATAAGAACGCCAGATCACGTCGACGCGGTCGCGGCGGTCGAATTGCTCTAGTGCCGCCGCGAACCGCGTCTTCCCGATGAAGCACCAGGGACATGCGATGTCGGACCAGACCTCCACCTGCAGGACATCGATATCAGTTGAAGTCACGGCGAATGCAACCGCCGGGGTGCGTCGGCTGTTCCCGGGTCAGGATTCGAGCGCGGCGTCCAGAGTGATCTCGACGCCCGTGAGTGCTTTGCTGACCGGGCACGTCTCCTTGGCCGACTGCGCAGCCTTCGCGAAACCTTCTTCGTCGAGGCCATCGACTTCACCGCGGACCGTCAGCTTGATACCCGTGAGCTTGAATCCGGGATTGTCCGGGCCGAGCGAGACGTCGGCCTTGACCTCGAGACTCTGGGGTGTGCCGCCCGCTTCGGCGATCAGCGCCGACAGCTGCATTGCGTAGCAGGACGAGTGTGCGGCGGCGATCAACTCCTCCGGGCTCGTCGTGCCGTCGGCATTCTCGGCGGCACGCTTGGGGAAGGACACGTCGAACGTCGCTGCGCCCGAACTCGTCAACTCGACCTGACCCGATCCTGCTTCGAGGGTTCCGTTCCATGCGGTGCGCGAAGTACGTGTGGGCATTGCGTTCCGATTCCTCTCGTCGCGGACCGCCCGTCCAGCGGCCCTGGTGTGCAGGTTGCCCGGATCGGCTGTTCGCTAACCGGGCCTCTCCGCGGACTCCGCTCGCTGCGCGTCGTGCGAATGATAGTGCGCGAGAAGGACTCTTTCGGCGTCGCGTTTGGGGAATGCGAAGAACACCAGAACCGCACCCACCAGAACCACGAGAATGGCTGCGGCGTAAGCGTTCTGGTCACCGTCGAGGAACGCTTGCCTCGCGGCTGAGATGATCTGATCGGCATACTGCGGGTAACTCTCGGAGAGGTCGGCGGCCGAGGAGAACGATTTCGTCAGGACCGCCTGGGTCTGCTCGCTGACCGCGCTCGCGTTCGGAGAGCTCGCGATCTGCGAGGACACCGACGCCGCGTAACCTGCCGTCAGCAACGCTCCGAGGGTGGATTGCATGATGGCACCACCCAGGTCGCGTTGGAGATCTGCAGTGCCGGAGGCCATTCCGGCACGATACACCGGAACCGAGCCCGTCAGCGACCGCGACGCCGGTGTGCCGGCGAACCCGACGCCGACGCCGAGCATGATGTAGCTGATCGCGACGACCCAGTAGGCGATGTTCTCCTTCCAGGTCGCCCATGCGACGACGAGTCCGGCGACGATGAACACGTATCCGAGCAGCAGCGTGAACCTCGACCCGTGGGACTCGACGAGCTTGGCCGACTGCGGTGCGACGACGACCATCGCCAGCGCGGCGGGAAGCGTCGACGCGCCAGCAGCGAGAGTCGAGTATCCGAGCACGTTCTGCAGAAACTGCTGTCCGACGAAGATGACACCCATCAACGATCCGAACACGATGATGCCCGCCAACGCCGCCACCCAGAACGTGCGACGTCGGGCGACGCCCAGGTCGTACAACGGAGATTCGACCCGTCGCTGCCGGACGACGAACGCGACACCCGCCGCGAGCGCGATGACGCCGAGACCGATGGACAACGTCCCCATGCCTTGCACCGGCGCGAAGTTGATACCGAGAACCAAGGCCGCGATGAACACCACCGACACCATGCCGCCGAGATGGTCCACCGCGTCGGTCGTCTCGTTGACGTGCGCGGGCACGAGCACCACCGCGAGGATCAAGGCCAGCAACGCGAGTGGCAGCGTCACCAGGAACACCGAACCCCAGTGGAACTTCTCGAGCAGCGCGCCCGACATCAGCGGTCCCAGCGCGGACAGGGCGCCGCCGAGCGCCGACCACAACGCGATCGCCTTGGTCCGTGCCGGTCCCGACCACAACGCCGTGATCAGGGCCAACGTCGTCGGGTACGCGAGCCCCGCGGACAGACCACCGAGCAATCGGGCACCGAACAGCACCTCGACGTTCGGCGCGAATCCCGCGACCACACATGCCGGAATCGACAGCGTCATTCCCAGCACGAGCAGTAGCTTGCGTCCGTACCGATCTCCGATCGCACCGAGGTACAACACCGACGCGGCAAGACCGAGCGAGTACGCGACGGCGACGAGGTTCAGCTGGGTCTGACTCGCGTCGAAATCTCGACCGATCTCGGGCAGAGCGACGTTGGCGACGGCCAGATTCAGGTTCGCCACTGCGGCGACGAGGATCAGAACGAACAACACCAGCCCGGCTCGGCCCGGTACCGAGCCCTTCTCGACAGAGGTCACACGCGACAGTAAAGCTCAGTATGGGCGTTCGTGCCTCACCTTTGTCGTGCGAACTATGTGCTCGCTCGCGGTCGTTCCGCATCGATGGACCCTCGCAGCCGTCTATCGGCTGCCGCGTGACATCGATGCCGTAGGACAGCGAGACAACGAAGCGGGCCACGCCGAACAGATGGCGTGGCCCGCTTCGTTGGAACTACCTGACTACTCGCTGTCGCTGTCTCCCGCGGCCTTGGCCAGGTCGACGGGCAGCTCGTCCGGAACGCTGATCGGCTTCTTCTCACCGCGGAACGTGAACTTGGCGTCCTCGCCCTGGCCTTCGCCGTCCCAGTTCTCGACGTCGACCAGAACGATCTGGCCTGCCTCGATCTCGCCGAAGAGAATCTTCTCCGACAGCTGGTCCTCGATCTCGCGCTGGATCGTGCGACGCAGCGGCCGCGCACCCAGGACGGGGTCGAATCCGCGCTTCGCGAGCAGGGACTTCGCCTTCTCGGTGACCTCGATGGACATGTCCTTGTTCCGCAGCGCACCCTCCACGCGGTTCAGCATGAGGTCGACCATCTGGATGATCTCGTCCTGCGTGAGCTGGTGGAACACGACGATGTCGTCGATACGGTTGAGGAACTCGGGGCGGAAGTGCTTCTTCAGCTCGTCGTTGACCTTGAGCTTCATGCGCTCGTAGTTCGAGCCCTGGCCCTCACCCGAGGAGAAGCCGAGGCCGACGGCCTTCGAGATGTCCGACGTACCGAGGTTCGACGTGAAGATCAGCACGGTGTTCTTGAAGTCGACCGTACGACCCTGACCGTCGGTGAGGCGTCCGTCTTCCAGCACCTGCAGGAGCGTGTTGTAGATCTCCTGGTGTGCCTTCTCGATCTCGTCGAACAGGACGACGGAGAACGGCTTGCGACGGACCTTCTCGGTGAGCTGGCCGCCCTCTTCGTAACCGACGTATCCGGGAGGAGCACCGAAGAGCCGCGACGCGGTGAAGCGGTCGTGGAACTCGCCCATGTCGATCTGGATGAGTGCGTCGTCCTCGCCGAACAGGAAGTTCGCGAGAGCCTTCGACAGCTCGGTCTTACCGACACCGGACGGGCCGGCGAAGATGAACGAGCCCGACGGGCGCTTCGGATCCTTCAGGCCTGCACGCGTACGACGGATCGCCTTCGAGACGGCCTTGACGGCGTCTTCCTGGCCGATGATCCGCTTGTGCAGCTCCTCCTCCATGCGGAGCAGACGCGTGGTCTCCTCCTCGGTGAGCTTGAAGACGGGGATGCCGGTCCAGTTTCCGAGGACCTCGGCGATCTGCTCGTCGTCGACCTCGGCGATGACGTCCAGGTCACCGGAGCGCCACTGCTTCTCACGCTCGGTGCGCTGGTGAACCAGCTGCTTCTCCTTGTCGCGCAGGTTCGCAGCCTTCTCGAAATCCTGTGCGTCGATCGCGGATTCCTTCTCGCGACGAGCGTCGGCGATCTTGTCGTCGAACTCGCGCAGGTCCGGCGGCGCGGTCATCCGGCGGATGCGCATGCGCGCGCCCGCCTCGTCGATTAGGTCGATGGCCTTGTCCGGCAGGAACCGGTCGTTGATGTAGCGATCGGCCAGCGTCGCGGCCGCGACGAGAGCACCGTCGGTGATCGAGACGCGGTGGTGAGCCTCGTAGCGATCGCGCAGACCCTTGAGGATCTCGATGGTGTGCTCGACGGTTGGCTCACCGACCTGGACGGGCTGGAAACGACGCTCGAGAGCCGCGTCCTTCTCGATGTACTTGCGGTACTCGTCGAGGGTCGTGGCACCGATGGTCTGCAGCTCACCACGAGCGAGCTTCGGCTTGAGGATCGACGCCGCGTCGATGGCACCCTCGGCCGCACCTGCACCCACGAGAGTGTGCAGCTCGTCGATGAACAGGATGATGTCGCCGCGAGTGTTGATCTCCTTGAGGACCTTCTTCAGGCGCTCTTCGAAGTCACCGCGGTAGCGGCTGCCTGCAACCAGCGACCCGAGGTCGAGGGTGTAGAGCTGCTTGTCCTTCAGCGTCTCGGGAACCTCGCCGTTGACGATGGCCTGCGCGAGGCCTTCGACGACGGCGGTCTTACCGACGCCGGGCTCGCCGATGAGAACAGGGTTGTTCTTGGTACGGCGGCTCAGGACCTGCATGACGCGCTCGATTTCCTTCGCGCGACCGATGACGGGGTCGAGTTTGCCTTCCAGGGCAGCCTGGGTCAGGTTACGTCCGAACTGGTCGAGAACCAGCGACGTCGACGGGGTGCCCGCCTCGCCACGGCTGCCGCCGGACTCCGACGGCTCCTTGCCCTGGTATCCCGACAGCAGCTGGATGACCTGCTGGCGAACACGGTTCAGGTCGGCTCCGAGCTTGACCAGAACCTGAGCCGCGACGCCTTCGCCTTCGCGGATCAGACCCAGCAGGATGTGCTCGGTGCCGATGTAGTTGTGGCCGAGCTGCAGCGCTTCACGCAGGCTGAGCTCCAGAACTTTCTTGGCGCGCGGGGTGAAGGGAATATGACCGGACGGAGCCTGCTGGCCCTGACCGATGATCTCCTCGACCTGGCTGCGGACTCCTTCAAGGGAGATACCCAGCGACTCCAGAGACTTGGCCGCCACGCCCTCACCCTCGTGGATGAGACCGAGCAGGATGTGCTCCGTGCCGATGTAGTTGTGGTTGAGCATCCGGGCTTCTTCTTGAGCCAGGACGACAACACGCCGCGCGCGATCGGTGAACCTCTCGAACATCGCTCTCCCTCACTTCTCGGTGGGTGGTAGCACTCACCCACCAGGTCTTTCCAGCACCACGTTTTCGGTAACTCGGGGTCGCTCGGCATCGAAGGTGTCGCGCCTACGCTCCAATACGTCTGCGCGCCCAACTTCACTGTAGTTGGCCGGTGGTGCGCTTGCCGACCCTCGGTCCCGTAAAGCCCCGGTTCCGAAAGGTCCTACCGAGGCCCTCCATGCCTGCTTACCGTTCATAACGCGTGCACGGGCAGTTTCGTTTCCGGTTCGCTGTCCGCTGCTGGCGAACAACCGAACCGGCTACTTCGACGGCTTGACGATCGGGAACAGGATCGTCTCCCGAATACCCAATCCCGTCAGCGCCATGAGAAGGCGATCGATTCCCATGCCGGTGCCGGTCGTCGGCGGCATACCCTGTTCCATCGCGGCCAAAAAGTCCTCGTCCAGAACCATTGCCTCGTCGTCGCCGGCCGCAGCCTGACGCGCTTGATCCTCGAACCGCTCGCGCTGGATGACCGGGTCGACGAGTTCGGAGTAGCCGGTGGCCAACTCGAATCCGCGAACGTAGAGATCCCACTTCTCGGTGACGCCCGCGATGCTGCGGTGCTGACGCGTCAGCGGCGACGTCTCGACGGGGAAGTCCCGCACGAACGTCGGCGCGGACAGGTCGTCGCCCACCTGGTGCTCCCACAGTTCCTCGACGAGCTTGCCGTGTCCGTAGATCGGCTTGCCGTCCTTGCGCGGCACCTCGAGCCCGACCTTCTCGGCCAGTGCAAGAAGCTCGTCGACGGTGGTCTCCGGGGTGACGGTGACGCCGATGGCCTCCGACAGCGACGGGTACATCTCGAGCGTCGTCCACTCGCCGCTCAGGTCGTACGTGGAGCCGTCGGGAAGCACGACGACCTGAGTGCCCAACGCCGCCTGCGCGACTTCCTGGATCAGTTCGCGCGTCATGCGGGCCGAGTCGTCGTACGTGCCGTATGCCTCGTACGTCTCGAGCATCGCGAATTCCGGCGAGTGCGACGAGTCGGCGCCCTCGTTGCGGAAGTTGCGGTTGATCTCGAAGACCTTCTCGATGCCGCCGACGACACAGCGCTTCAGGAAGAGTTCGGGAGCGATACGCAGGTACAGATCCGTGTCGAGTGCGTTGGAGTGCGTGACGAACGGACGCGCCGCGGCACCGCCGTGCAGGGTCTGCAGCATCGGGGTCTCGACCTCGAGGAAGCCGCGACGTTCGAGCGCGTTACGCAGCTCGCGGACGACGGCGATGCGCTTGCGTGCGACCTCACGAGCCTCGGGACGGGTGATCAGGTCGAGGTAGCGCTGACGGATGCGCGTCTCCTCGTTCAGTTCCTTGTGTGCGACGGGCAACGGACGCAGCGCCTTCGACGCCATCTGCCATTCGTCGGCCATGACGCTGAGCTCGCCGCGTCGGCTCGAGATGACCTCGCCGTGCACGAACACGAAGTCACCGAGGTCGACGTCGGCCTTCCAAGCTGCAAGCGCATCCTCCCCGACGCCCGCGAGGCTGATCATCGCCTGCAGCTGGGTGCCGTCGCCTTCCTGCAGCGTCGCGAAGCACAGCTTGCCGGTGTTGCGCACGAAGATGATGCGTCCGACGACGCCGACGAGCTGACCCGTCGTGGTGTCCGCGTCGAGACTGGGGTACGCATCGCGAATCTCGCGCAGCGAGTGGGTGCGCGCCACCGAGACCGGGTAGGCCTCGCGGCCCTGCTCGAGCAGCCGGTCCCGCTTTTCACGACGAATCCGTAGCTGCTCCGGTGTGTCGTCGACTATGGGGGAAGCTGCTTCAGTCACGGACACACACTTTATCCGCGAGCCCTACGTACCTCGCAAATGCATGTGCTTTCGAGGGGAGGGCTCGGGGAACCGATCAGTGCGACGCGACGGCCTCGGCCTCGCGGACGCAGTGCCTGGCCTGTGTCAGGATGCCGAGCAGCCCGGCCGCCTTGAGCGCTTGATACCCGCCGACGAGGTCGGTGGCCTTCGTCAGACCCAGTTCCTGCAGCGAGGCGGCCGCGAGCGACGAGGTGTATCCCTCGGAGCAGATCACGACCCATTCGACGTCATGGTCGATGGCGGCGGCGAGTCGCGCGTCGCTGGTCGGATCGAGACGCCATTCCAGAACGTTGCGTTCGATCGCGAGCGCACCCGGAAGCGTCCCCTCGACGGCGCGCTGCGCCTGAGGGCGGATGTCGACGACTATCGCGCCCCGTGCGACGGCGTCGCGCAGCTCGAAGACGGTCATGCGGTCGATCTTGGTGCGGGCCTGCTCCAGCATTTCGACGATGGTCATTTCGAAGGTCCTTCGGGTTCGTCGGTGAGCTCGGTGCGGGTTCTTCGAAGTGTGGACTTGTCCGTCACTTCGTAGTACGACATGGCCGTCAGAGGCGGCGAATAGGCATGCACGCTCAGCGTCGGGTGAGGAGTCGTCGGGTCGCTCCGCAGGCTCCGCTCCTGCCCGGTGATCGACGCGGGTGCACGCATGACGTCGTGAACCCATCCGAGAGGGAACGACGCCTGATCTCCCGCGTCGAGACGTCGGCGCTTCAACGCGTCTCCCGCCCAACGGTATTCGACGAGCGAGCCGCTGAGAACGGTGAGCGCTCCGAGCGACCCGGCATGGTCGTGCAGCTCGGTGGACCGGTCGGCGACCCAGCTGATCAGCCAGACGTCGAGGTCGTCGTCGGCGTGCAGGCGCGTCGACCAACGCTCGTCGGTGGGCCAGACTCCGCCTGCGGGCAGCAGGTGGTCGAAGCGGCCCTCCAGAACATCGGCAGCACCCTGATCGGTGATGCGCAGCAGGTCATGGGGGCGCAAGCGCGTCGGCAGCGTCAGCTGGGGAGAGACGGGCGCAGATACAGAAAAGACAGGTGTGGAAAGCACGGAAACTACTCCAGGGTGTGAAAATGAACGAGGCAGCGGTCAGCCTCGACAACACTCCTGGGGTCCCATGCACATCATCACGCCGACGATTCTGACACACGCAGCGCGAACGCGCTAGCGCGCCCGCCTTTTCGCCAGATTGCGTTCGTACACCAGACGCAGGCCTTCGAGCGTCAGATCGGGCTCGTGATGCTCGATCGACGTGCTCTCGTCCATGATCAGCGGTGCACTGTCGCCGGTGCCGATGACCGCGACATCCTTGCCTGCGAACTCGGGCAGCTCGCGTCTGACGCGTCCGACGAGGCCGTCCACGAGACCCGCGAAGCCGAACACGGCCCCGGACTGCATGCACTCGACCGTGTTCTTCCCGACGACCGAGCGTGGACGAATCAACTCGACTTCACGAAGCGCCGCGGACCTCGACGACATTGCGGCCGTTGATATTTCGAGTCCGGGTGCGATCGCGCCACCGAGGAACTCTCCCTTGGCCGACACGACGTCGACACACGTCGTCGTGCCGAAATCGACGACGATGCACGCACTTCCGTACAGATCGTATGCCGCGAGGGTGTTCACGATCCGGTCCGCACCCACCTCTTTCGGATTGTCGACGAGCAGAGGCACTCCCGTGCGTACACCGGGCTCGACCACCACGTGCGGCACGTGCTTCCAGTACCGCGCCAGCATCGTGCGCATCTCGCGCAGCACCGACGGGACCGTCGACAGTGCCGATACACCGGTGATCCGATCGACGTCGTCGCCGAGAAGCCCACGCAGCATCAGAGCCAGCTCGTCCGCGGTGACGCGAGGATCGGTGCGCATCCGCCAGTCGCGCAACAACTTCGAGTGATCTCCGCTGCCGGTGAAGAGCCCGAGCGTCGTCGACGTGTTGCGCACGTCGATCGCGAGAAGCACGGCTACACCGCGACGGAATCGGCGCGCAACGAGCGCGGGTCGATCAGGCCCGAACCCTCCGGCGCGTGCGCCGGGTCCGCACCGAGCACGACGGGCGCGTTCTTGTCGTCGACGAACACCACGCGCGGGGCGTAGTCCGCTACCTCCTGCTCGTTCATCACGCCGTAGGCGATCAGGATGACGAGGTCACCGGGATTGACGAGATGCGCTGCGGCACCGTTGATTCCGATGACGCCACTGCCCCGCTCACCGGTGATGACGTACGTTTCGAGGCGTGCGCCGTTGTCGATGTCGACGATCGTCACCTGCTCACCCTCGAGCAGGTCCGCAGCCTCCATCAGGTCCTTGTCGACCGTCACCGAACCCACGTAGTGCAGGTCCGCGTGCGTCACGGTGGCGCGGTGGATCTTCGATTTCATCATCGTGCGAAACATGGTCGTTCCCTTCAGTTCTCGAGGAAGCCGGTGCCGACGGCGACCCCGACGTTGTCGATCAGCCGCGTCGTGCCGACCTTGGCTGCGACGAGCAGCCGGCCGTCGCCGCGTTCGGGCGCGGGACCGAGATCCACACCCCGAAGTTCCAGATAGTCCACTTTCACCTCGGGCGTGCTGTCGAGCACGCTCCGTGCGGTCGCCAGAATCGCCTCGGCGCCACCTGCTGCCGCGTGGGCACCGGCGACGAGAGCCGCGGACAGCACCATCGCCGCCTCACGTTGGGCGGGATCGAGGTATCGGTTACGCGACGACAACGCGAGCCCGTCCTGCTCGCGAACCGTCGGAACGCCGAAAATCTTGACGTCGAAGTTCAAGTCCCGCACCATCTGTCGGATCAAAGTCAGCTGCTGATAGTCCTTCTCCCCGAAGTACGCCGCATGCGGCGTCGCTATCTGCAGCAACTTCGCGACGACCGTCAGCATTCCGGCGAAGTGAGTGGGACGCGACACCCCTTCGAGTTCGCTCCCGAGCGGGCCGGGATGGATCGTCGTGCGCGGGCCTGCCGGGTACATGTCGGACGCCGACGGAGCGAACACGAGCTCGACGCCTTCCTCGCGCAGAAGTTCGACGTCGGCATCGAGCGTACGCGGATACGCGTCGAGATCCTCGCCTGCACCGAACTGCAGCGGATTGACGAAGATCGACACGATGACGACCGCACCGGTACGCCGCGCCTGACGCACGAGATGGATGTGCCCGGCGTGCAGAGCACCCATCGTCGGCACCAGCGCGACGGTCTTGCCCACGGCGCGAAGGGCTTTCGACACCGAGGTGACGACGGCCGGATCGTGGTGGACTGTCAGCTCCCCCGCCTTGTAGCTGCCTGCCAGGGTCATCGTTCACCTTCCAGAAATTCGACGAGCTCGGAGTTCGAGCCGATCTTCGTTGCCGCGCGCAGTGCGAGGGCTCGGTACTCGGCCGCGATGCCTGGATCGACCTTCGCCAGCGTCGCCAGGTGTGCTTCGACGGCGACGAGGTCGCCGCGGGCGACAGGCCCGGTCAACGCCGAGCGGCCGCGTCGCAACGCATTCTCGAGAGCGGCAGTGACGAGCGGTGCGAGGACTCGGACCGGGGTGTTCGGGTCCGTGTCGATACCGGGGAATCCAGGGCCGTCGAGTGCGACGCCGAGTGCGTCGATCGCGTCGGCGATGACCGTGACGAGGTGGTTCGACCCATGCGCGAGAGCTGCGTGATAGAGCACCCGATTCTCTTCGGCGACGTGAACCGGCTCGCCACCGAGCTCGAGGACGAGCGCTTGCGCCACCGCGTAACCGATCTCGTCGGCGGCGGTGATACCGAAACACGCGGACGACAGACGGTCCGTGTCCTCGGCCTCACCCGTGAACGTCATCGCGGGGTGGATCGCCAGGGGAATCGCCCCGAGCGCCGTCAGCGGCGCGAGCACCGAGATGCCGTTGGCACCCGACGTGTGTACGACGAGTTTGCCCGGGGCCACCGCGCCCGTCGACGCCAAGCCGGAGGCGATGGATGCGAGTTCGGTGTCGGGAACAGCGAGAACGAGAAGCTCTGCCCGACGCGCGACCTCGTCGACCGGCAGAATCTCGGTGTCGGGCAGTCGGGTCGTCGCCCGCTGCACCGAATCCGCGGATACCGCGGAACACGCCACGACGACGTGGCCGACGCGCTCGAGCGCCTCGCCGACCGCAGTGCCCACACGGCCCGCGGAAACGATTCCCACGGTGAGGCGTGCAGGTGCGATGTCGGCGGTGAACTCCGATGAGGTCACCAAAGATCCCTTCGTTCGTTCCAGTCCCGCTCGGCGGGTACCAGACGTCCTTCAGGAAGGATAGCGGCATCGCGCACCGCCCGACCACGGGCCGAGCGCGTGATCTATTTCACGGGCGGCGTGTCAGTCCGCGCGACGGCGGTGCCGACGCGTCTGAGGCTCGGACCCTCCCGATTGCAGGCCCGCCATGATCTCGGCTACGGACCGGCCGTTCGAGTGAGCTCCGTCGGCGTCGACCTCCGGCTCCGCACGACGACGGCGACGCGGTGAGACCGGGGGCAGCCCGTCGTCGTACGTCGGTGCAGGGTCGGGAGCGGGCGCAGGGTCCGGCGACGCCTCCGCTGCTGCCTCGCCGCCGACGTACGCGGGTTCGGGGTGCGGCTGCGGCTCCGGCTCGCGCTCGGGTTCCGGCTGACGATCGAGCTCGGGCTCGGGTTCCGGGAGAGAGGGTGGGCCTGCAGGCGAGCCGACCGGCTCGTTGACGAGGGGCGCGATGGGTGCGCGCGGTGGCATCGGAACACGACGTCCGCTGCCGGGGATCCGGACATCCGTCGCGCGCTCGGACCGTCGACGGATAGGAGCGGCGGTGGAATAGCCCGTGGCTCCCGGGTCTTCGCTGCCGATGGGGACGTCGGGGTACAGCACGGACGTCTCGGCCGTGACGGGCTCGTCGAGCGGGTTTCCCAGCCCGGCGACGGGCGCGCTCTCGGCGTCCGACGTGCTGGCCTGCGGCTGCGAACCGCCGCCCGGGACGTAGAGGCCCGACGCCGCAGCCTGGTAGTTCTCGTAGCTGCGACCGCCGAGTTCCTGCATCCGTGTCGCCTCGGCGCGCAGCGCCACACGTTCGGTGGGCAGGTTTCCGTCGAACAACAGCTGCAGGTTCTCGCGAAGATGCGCGAGTTCCGCGCGCAGGGCTGCGACCTCGGTGGTTTCCAGCTGCACCTCGCTGCGCACCCGGGCCTCGACGCCCAGCTCGTACTCACGCCGGGCGGAGATCTCGCGTGCGAGCTGCAGTTCGTACACCGTCTGCAGATCCTTGGCCTTGGCCTGATCGGCCACTGCGTCGCGTCGATACTTGGTCATCGCGAAGGCGCCGACGATCGCGGCCCACAGCGCCGAGACCAGGCCGACGCGCAGCCATTGAATGTTCTCGCTGAACAGCAGCAGCGCACTGGCTGCGATGCCGAACACCACCAGGGCGGCGATGAACAGCTGGCTCGCACTGCGCCGCGGACGGCGGGTCGCTTTCGCGCGAGTCGGTTCGGTCATGGCAACCAGGGTAGCCGGGAATTCGGACTACACGAGACAAGCTGAAACGTCGATCTGATTCGATTCACAAGACCGTCGTGTTCACACGGTACGAGCGAGGCTCACGGCGTGGGCTCGTCGGGCGAGTCGTCCGGCGTGCGGCAGCAGTGTTCGAGCCACAGCGCAGCGCCGACGAGCGCTGCACCCGCGACGAGTCCGACGATCGCGCCCGCTCGGTCGGAGGCGGCCGCACGCACGGTCGACACCATCGGCATCACGTGCAGCAGGAATCCGATCCATACGCCGGTCGCAGCAGCACCGACCAGTGCGGAAGCCTTTGCCAGAGCCAAGGCTCGCGCTGCGGTGATCGGGTGAATCTGACGCGGGCCCGCGCCGATCTGACGCCGGTCGACCCTGGATCGGATCACGAACGCGAGGATCGTCTCGACCAACGCGACGGGATAGAGCGACGCGCCTGCGTAGACCGGGATGGGCGGCAACGATCCGTAGAACGTGCGCACCAGCAACCACGTGGCGACGGCCGCGATGACGGCGAGACCGATCAGATCCCAGACACGAGTCGGTTTCACGCGGACTCCGGTGTGTCGAGCGTCATGTCGGTTCGACGCACGCCCGCTCGTTCGTCAGCGCTGAGGGCAGCGAGCCACTCGGTGACAGGGCGAGCCGTGCCGTCGACCTCGAGCGTCGCAGCCGGGTCGACGTCGAGCCACGGGATCAGAACGAACGCCCGCTCGTGCGCACGAGGGTGCGGCAGAAGAAGTTCGGGATCGTCGCTGCTCACGTCGTCGCACACGACGATGTCGACGTCCAGGCTGCGTGGCCCCCATCGCTGCACACGGACCCGATCGGCAGCCGTTTCGCATGCACGGGCGAAGTCGAGCCACTCCCACGGCCCGCGAGCGGCATCGTCGACGATCAGAATCGCGTTGAGAAAATTTTGCTGCTCGACGCCTCCCCACGGCTCCGACGAGTAGACGGCCGACGCGGCCACGAGCCGATCGCCGAGCGCGTCGACGACCGATCGAAGATGCGCGAGCGAATCTCCGATGTTGCTGCCGATCGACAGCACGGCACGCGTCACGACCTGCTCCGGTAAGCGACGACCGCGACGTCGCCGAACGTCAGCGGAATCGGCGCCGACGGTTTGTGCAGGGTGACCTCGACCGCGTCGACTCGCTCGTCGGCCATGACGCCGTCGGCGATCTCGGCGGCAACCGTCTCGATGAGATCGCGAGGTGGGCCTGCCACGATCTTCGCCGCGGCCTCGGCGAGTTCGCCGTAGTGCATCGTCCGCGTCAGATCATCCGTGGCCGCAGCTGGACGCAAGTCCATCCACACGATGATGTCGACGACGAAATCCTGGCCGTCACGCTTCTCGAAGTCGAAGACCCCGTGATGTCCGCGGACGACGAGTCCACGCAACTCGATCCGGTCGCTCATGCGCCTCCTGACTGCCATGCTGCTACGACCGCCACCGCGTCGAGCGAGGAGATGGCGTCGTGCACCCGGACGCCCCAGGCGCCGCCTGCGACGGCGA
This sequence comes from Rhodococcus sp. BP-261, assembly GCF_019835205.1. Lineage (NCBI taxonomy): Bacteria > Bacillati > Actinomycetota > Actinomycetes > Mycobacteriales > Nocardiaceae > Rhodococcus > Rhodococcus sp. BP-261. The sequence goes on from NZ_JABUCO010000015.1 coordinate 76,918, forward strand.
GTGCAGACACGACGGCCGTGGCGACTTCGCGGCCTGCCGGTGGGCGCGGTGCGCCGTCGTCGGCGGCGAGCAACGATCCGAGAAAGCGCTTGCGCGATGCACCGATGAGCACCGGCATCTCCAGCTCGACGAACGTCGGCAGCGCATGCAGCAACTGCCAGTTGTGACGCGCGTTCTTCGCGAACCCGAGGCCGGGATCGAGGATGATGTTCGACGCGTCGACGCCTGCTGCGAGCGCGAGATCGACCTGCTCGAGCAATTCGCGTCGGACGTCGGCGACGATGTCGTCGTAGTGCTCGACGCCCCCGGCGTGCACGTAGGCCGTCGCCGGTCGCCAGTGCATCAGAATCCACGGCACGCCTGCGTCGGCGACGACGTTGGCCATGTCCTGGTCCGCGCGTCCACCCGAGACGTCGTTGACGATCGACACTCCTGCCTCGATCGCAGCCGCGGCGACCGACGCCCGCATCGTGTCCACGCTGGTCGTGACTCCGTGCTGGGCCAGAGCAGCGATGACCGGAGCGACGCGGTCCGCCTCCACCTCGGGTGCGACGCGTGCAGCGCCGGGACGAGTCGATTCGCCGCCGACATCGACGATGCCGACGCCGCAGTCGCGCAGTTCGAGACCGTGCGCGACAGCCGCGTCGAGGTCGAGATACCGGCCACCGTCGGAGAACGAGTCGGCGGTGACGTTGAGAACACCCATCACGACGGGTGCGTCGGGCACGCTCATTTGCGAAGAATGAGATCCAACGCCTCGGCCCTGGACGCGGCACTGGATTGCAACAGACCGCGCACGGCCGACGTCGTCGTGCTGGCACCGGGTTTGCGGATGCCGCGCATCGCCATGCACAAGTGCTCGGCCTCGATGACGACGATGGCGCCGCGCGGATCGAGCTTGCGCATGACCGCGTCGGCGATCTGGCTGGTCAGGCGCTCCTGCACCTGCGGGCGCTTGGCATACAGGTCGACGACGCGTGCCAGCTTGGACAGGCCGGTGACCTTGCCTGCCTTGCCCGGGATGTAGCCGACGTGGGCGACGCCGTGGAAGGACACCAGGTGGTGCTCACACGTCGAGAACATCGGAATGTCGCGCACCAGCACCAATTCCTGGTGGCCCTCGTCGAACGTGGTGTTCAGCACGGAGTCGGGATCGGTGTAGAGCCCACCGAAGATCTCCTTGTACGCCCGTGCGACGCGTGCCGGGGTGTCGACGAGTCCGGGACGATCCGGATCCTCGCCGACAGCGATCAGCAGCTCGCGCACCGCCGCCTCCGCCCGGGGCTGGTCGAACGTCTGCCCCGTCTCGACCGCGACGAGCTCGCCGACGCCGTTGACCGCGGCCGCGCCGTCGTCGCCGGCATGCCTGACTGACACCAAGATCGCACCTCCGTTGGCGGGGTTCGGATGCCCCGAGGATTCTTCGTCAGCCTAGCGTCCGGGCAAAAGCGCAGAACGAGCTAGTGCTGCCCGTTCGGCCCTTCCCAGCGCTGAGTGCGTGGGCCACCGTCCTCGTCACGGCCGGGCTCGTTGCCGTCCGGGCGAGCTTCCGGGTTCGACGGGAGACCGCCGAGCGGATCCCAGTGCTGGGTCGGCGGGCTGTCGTGGCCCTCGCCCTGGCTCGTGTCACCGTTGTGACCGCGGTTGTCGGACCCCTGATGACCCGGCCCCTGATGACCGGGTGTCCGGTATTCGGGCGCCTGATACTCAGGCGCTTGGTAATCGGGAGCCTGGTACTCGGGTGCTCGATATTCCGGGGGCTGGTACTGCGGCGGACGGTAGTGCGGCGACTGGTACGCGGGCTCGGTCGGTCCCGAACTCGGCCCGGTCGACTCGCGCGGAGGCCAGCCCGGTGCCGACCACCCTGCGGGAGCACCGTAGTCGGGCCGCGAACCCTGCGGCCGCGGTTCGGGAGCCCGGTAACCGCCGCCGTTGTTGCCGCCGCCGTTGCCCTGGCTGTGGGCAGGCCCACCGTTGTACGGGCTCACGCCCTGGGGATGCGACCCGTTGACCGGCGCACCGTTGGTGTACCCACCGTTCGTGTAACCGCCGTTGCGTCCGCCCGCCTGAGCGTCCTGCCCCTTGCTCAGCTGCGGCGAACCGGCGTACTGCGGTTGCGGGAACGATTGCGGCGGAACGACTTTCGGTGCAATCGGCTGCGGCGGCCACGGCTCGCCACGTTCGAGGGCCAGCTCGCGCGGCGTCTTCACCGGCGGCTTGTCCGACGGGATGCGCTCACCGAAGTCGTTGAAGGTGGTGATCCGCGGACGCTTGGTGACACTGGTGAAGATCTTCTCCAGGTCCTTGCGCGTCAGGGTTTCGCGTTCGAGGAGTTCGGTGGCCAACGTGTCGAGCACGTCGCGGTACTCGTTGAGGATTGCCCACGCCTCGGTGTGTGCAGCCTCGATGAGCTTGCGCACTTCCTCGTCGATCTCGCGGGCGACCTCGTGCGAGAAGTCGGACTGCACGCCCATCGAGCGGCCGAGGAACGGATCGCCCTGCTCCTGGCCGTAGCGGACTGCGCCGAGCTTGCTGCTCATGCCGTACTCGGTGACCATCGCGCGCGCGATCTTGGTGGCCTGGTCGATATCCGACGACGCACCCGTCGTCGGCTCGTGGAACACCAGTTCCTCGGCGGCGCGGCCGCCCATCGCCATGACGAGGCGAGCGATCATCTCGGACCTGGTCATCAGGCCCTTGTCGTCCTCGGGGACCGTCATCGCATGTCCGCCGGTGCGGCCACGGGCAAGGATGGTCACCTTGTAGACGGGCTCGATGTCCGGCATCGCCCACGCGGCGAGCGTGTGACCGCCCTCGTGGTACGCGGTGATCTTCTTCTCGTGCTCGCTGATGATGCGGCTCTTGCGACGCGGGCCGCCGACGACGCGGTCGACCGACTCCTCGAGCGACGCCTCGGTGATGACCGTGCCGTTCTCGCGGGCGGTGAGCAGAGCTGCCTCGTTGATGACGTTGGCCAGGTCCGCGCCGGACATTCCGACGGTGCGCTTGGCGAGCCCCTCGAGGTCGGCATCCTGCGCAACAGGCTTGCCCGCGGCATGCACCGCGAGGATCGCGCGACGGCCGGCGAGGTCGGGGGCACCGACCGGAATCTGACGGTCGAAGCGACCGGGACGCAGCAGCGCGGGGTCGAGGATGTCGGGACGGTTGGTGGCGGCGATCAGGATGACGCCGGTGCGCTCACCGAAGCCGTCCATCTCGACGAGCAATTGGTTGAGCGTCTGCTCCCGCTCGTCGTGGCCACCGCCCATGCCTGCGCCACGCTGGCGTCCGACGGCGTCGATCTCGTCGACGAAGATGATGCACGGGCTGTTCTGCTTGGCCTGCTCGAACAGGTCGCGAACGCGAGACGCACCGACACCGACGAACATCTCGACGAAGTCCGAGCCGGAAATGGTGAAGAACGGAACGCCTGCCTCACCTGCGACTGCGCGGGCGAGCAGCGTCTTACCGGTTCCGGGAGGTCCGTACAGCAGGACTCCGCGGGGAATCTTGGCGCCGAGCGACTGGTAGCGGGCGGGATTCTGCAGGAAGTCCTTGATCTCGTACAGCTCTTCGACGGCCTCGTCGGCACCCGCGACGTCCTGGAACGTCGTCTTGGGCATGTCCTTGCTGAGCTGCTTGGCCTTCGATTTGCCGAAGCCCATGACGCCACCGCGTCCACCGCCCTGCATACGGCTCATCACGAAGACGAAGAGTCCGAGCAGGACGATCATCGGGAGGAGGAAGAGCAGCAGCGACGAGAACCAGCTGTCCTGCGAGACGACGGTGTTGAAGCTCTGCAGACCGTCCTGGTTGACCTTGTCGAAGATGGTCTGCGACGCCGAATCCGGGTACTTCGCGAGGATCTGTGTCTCGCCCTCGGTAGCGTCGTTTCCGTTCTTCAGATCGAGACGGATCTGCTGCTCACGGTCGTCGATCTGCGCGGTGTCGACGTTGCCCGAATCGAGCTGCGCTATCGCCACCGACGTGTCGACGGTCTTCCAGCCACGCGTGTCGTTTCCGAAGTAGCTGAAGGCGTAGATCACCAGCAGGATGCCGAAAACGATGGCCAAGTTGCGTATAACTGTCTTCCGATTCATACAGCTTCAGCCGAGACGGCCTCGTCCTTTCCAGTCTGCTCCGATGAGCGGCGTCCGGCCGCTACCGGATGCTCAAGGCTACCGCGTACTTCCGACACGGGCCCGAGGTGCATCAGGTGCCCAGTGCTGGGCCGATACGTCTCGAACCGCCCGACGACGCAGCGCGCTTCTGCGTTGTACAACGTTCCCCCTACCCCTGAGGTTCCCCGACCCCCGACGGCGTCTCGTTCAAACGGCACGATAGACCGTGAGCAGGTCTATGGTAGTGACCGTGCAGCCAGGCTCGGACCGAGTCACCGTGAATCAGGAGAGCGTCCCGGCCGCATCGGACGAATCCCGGACGTTGCAGACACCGCTGTTCGATTCCCCGGTCGACGTGGGTGGCCCGTTCCGCGCCGCCTGGACGGTGGCACTGGCCACCGACCGGGCGACTCCTCCCGACCTGGCGTCGTTCCTCCCCGATTCCGACGCGGCCCGACGCGGCTGGCTGATGCAACTGATCTCGATAGACCTGCAGGAACGCTGGCTGCGCGCTCGTCTGCCCAAGCGCCTGCCGGAGTACTGCACCGAGTTCGAACTCGATCGCGCGTCTCTGCCGCCCGGGCTGATCTACGAGGAGTTCTGCATCAGGCGCCAGGGCGGTGACGCGGTGTCACCGCGCGAGTACGTCGCCGCGTATCCCCATCAGGCGTCCGAGTTGACCGAGCTTCTGAACACGACGTCGGGTGAACCGACCGATACCCACGACGCCCGGGTGGTCCCGGACGCGACGCAGGCCGCTGCCGCCACCGCCACCGCTGCGGCCGGGTCGTTCACCGCCGATCTGTCGTGGACCCACCCACGGACCAGGGACGAGCTGGAAGATCTCGACGACGGGGACCGGCTGGACGACTTCGATCTCCTGATGGGCCTGGGACGCGGCGCGTTCGCGCGGGTGTTTCTCGCACGCCAGCGATCGATGCAACGCGTCGTCGCCGTCAAGATCTCCGAGGATCGCGGTAGCGAGCCGCAGACACTCGCGCAGCTCGATCACGACTACATCGTGCGCGTCTTCGATCAACGGATACTGCCCGAGAAGAAGCTGCGGCTCCTCTACATGCAGTACCTGCCGGGCGGGACGCTGCTCGACGTGCTGCACCGAACGAAAAAGATCCCGCCCTCCGAGCGTTCGGGACAGACGTTGCTCGACGCCATCGACGCCGCCATCGAGATGAAAGGCGGACTCCGACCCACCGATTCCACTGTGCGCCATTATCTTTCGACGCTCACCTGGCCGGAGACAGTGGCCTGGATCGGCAGGCGGCTCGCCGAGGCACTGAACTACGCGGGCGATCGCGGCGTCCTGCACCGCGACATCAAACCGGCCAACGTACTGCTGACCGCGGAAGGCGTCCCCAAGCTCGCGGACTTCAACATCAGTTTCAGCGACAACGTCAAGGGCGACAGTCCGGTTGCTTACTTCGGCGGCTCGCTGTCCTACATGTCGCCCGAACAGTTGGAAGCGTGCCATCCCGGCTTGCCCGGTCGCGCAGAGGATCTCGACACTCGTAGCGACCTCTACTCGCTCGGCGTCGTGCTGTGGGAATTGCTCACCGGCGTGAAGCCGTTCGACGACACGGACGTCGGGTCGACGGCGGGAGACCGGACCACGATCGACGGTCTGCTCGGGATGCGGTTGGCGGGCGTCGCCGACGACGCGTTGTCCTCGCTCCCGCCGCACTGTCCGACGACGCTGCGACGCGTCCTGCTGAGGTGCCTGGCCGCGAACCGGGACGACCGATGGCCGACAGGACGGGAACTGGCGCAGCAGTTCGACCTGTGTCTCGACGCGCACGCTCGCGGTCTCGTCGACCCTCCCCCGTCGAGTGCGCGGTTTCGCGTTCGCCCGTTCACCGTTCCGGTGATGACGGCCGCCATCGGCATCCCCAATGTGATCGCCGCGGTCTACAACTATCAGCACAACAAGGCGCTCATCATCAGCGATCTGTCCGAGGTGGCGCAGGACAGATTCGAAGCCGTCAGCACGGTCATCAACGGCATCGCCTGGCCGCTCGGCCTCGTGATGATCGTGTACTGCGGACGTCGCATCATCTCGGTGCCGCATGTGTTGCGCGCGGGACGGGCCGTGTCGGAGGAGCGGCTTGCACGGACCAGGGCCGACACCCTGCTCGTCGCGGACCGCGTCGTCGCGGTGTGCCTCGGTCTGTGGATCGTTGCCGCCGTGGCCTATCCGGTGTCGTTGCAGATCGCCGCGGGCGCGGTGCCGACGAAGGCCTACGTGCACTTCTTCGCGTCGCTCGGCGTGTGCGGCGCGATGGCGACCGCGTACCCGTTCTTTCTGGTGTCGCTGTTCACGATTCGATGTCTCTACCCGTCGCTGCTGCCGTACGGGCACGCCGACAGCGAGGACGTCCGACGACTCCACGCACTTGACCGTCGGAGCGTCGTCTATCTCGCGGTGGCCGCGTCGATACCTCTCGTCGCCGTCGCAGGACTCACTTTCGTTCCCGCAGAGGACATTCCGGACATCATCGGCGTCGTGCGTGTCATGTGCGTCGGCGGTATCGCCGCGTTCGTCGTGTCGTACTCGATCTTCCGACTCCTCGAGAGCGACCTGCGTGCGCTGCGACGCGCGGTGTCGATGGACAGCTGAACGCTCAGCCTCCGTAGACCTTCGGGTCGAGGGTGCCGATGTACGGCAGGTCGCGGTAGCGCTCGTTGTAGTCGAGGCCGTAACCGACGACGAACTCGTTCGGAATGTCGAAGCCGACGTTGGCGACCTCGACGTCGACCTTGATCGCGTCGGGCTTGCGCAGCAGCGTGACCACCGACAGCGACGCAGGGTTGCGCGTCGCCAGGTTTCGCTTGAGCCACGACAGCGTCAGACCGGAATCGATGATGTCCTCGACGATCAGGACGTTACGGCCGTTGATGTCGCGATCGAGGTCCTTGAGAATGCGCACGACGCCGGACGACGACGTCGACGAGCCGTACGAACTGACAGCCATGAATTCGAGCTGCGTGGGGATCGGCAGGGCACGCGCGAAATCGGTCATGAACATGATGGCGCCCTTGAGGACACCGACGAGCAGCAGATCCCCTTCGGGGCTGCCTTCTGGATATCGCTTCGCTATCTCCTCCGCCAGTTCGGCGGTGCGCGTCCTGATCTGCTCCTCGGAGATGAGAACTGACTCGATATCGCCCTCGTACACGGCGCATCCCTTCATAGGTTCGTTCACTGTTTCTCGGACCGGCCGGAATCACAGCAGACTCCATTCGAGCTCTGCTCCAAGCCTGCCATGTCGACGCTGCACCACCAACCTCGCACCTGCCGGTCCTCCGCCGACAGCCACTCCCCCTTGGCCTCGCCACCGCACGATCAGGTCGTCGATGGTTCGCAGTTGCCTGTCGGACAACGAGTGTGCGCCGACCTCGTGCAACCACACGCGAACTGCTCTGCGCCGCAGCGCAGCGGGGCGGTCCGCGACGACCGTCACGTCGAGTTCGTCGCCCGCACGCGCCGACGCGAGGAGTTCCGAGGCGAGGTCGTCGAGCACCGTGGCGTCCTCGCGCAACTGAGCAGCAGTGCGCGCCAACGCAGGTGCGACGCCTCCGCCGAGAACGTCTTCGAGCAGCGGAAGCACCTCGAGCCGCAGCCGGACACGGGTGAAGTCGCTGCTGACGTTGTGTGGGTCCTCGAACGGCGTCAGACCGAGCTCCTCGCACGCCGCACGCGTCACCGACCGGCGGACTCCGAGCAGCGGACGACCCCACGGCTCGTCCCAATCGGCCATACCCGCGATCGACCGGGGTCCGGACCCACGTGAGAGTCCGAGCAGCACCGTCTCGGCCTGGTCGTCGAGGGTGTGGGCGACGAGAACGTTCGCGCCGTCCCGTGCCTCGTCGAGCGCCGCGTACCGCGCGCGCCGAGCGGCCGCTTCCATCCCACCCACGCGATCGACGCGCACCGGCAACACCGTCGCGTCCGCACATCCGAGCGATACCGCGGTGGCTGCGGCCGCGTCGGCGACATCCTTCGACCCGGGTTGCAGCCCGTGGTCGACGACGAGAGCGCGCACCGACGATGCCTCGGCGACGGCCGCAGCGGTGAGCGCCAACGAATCCGCGCCTCCGGACAACGCAACGGCAATTGGACCCGGCCGCGACCTGATCCACGCGCGAACCGCATGCCGAACCTCGAGGATCGCAGGGCCCCCGGGCAGCGGCGCGACCGGTGTCATGCCAGGACGCGAGCGATCCACCGGTCGGGATCTTCGATCTCGTCGAGCTTCGGCAGCGTCGTCGCATCGGTCCAGATTCGGTTGAACTCGGTCATGCCGACCTTGCCGACGACGTGGTCGACGAATGCCTTGCCACGCACGTACTGCGCCATCTTGGCGTCGATGCCGAGCAACGCGCGGACGATGCGCTGCAACGGGTTGGTCTTGCGCCGACGTCGACCGTCGAAGGCGCTGCGAATCTGGGCGACCGCGGGCACCACGGCGGGTCCGACCGCGTCCATGACGTGGTCCGCGTGGCCCTCGAGCAACGTGCCGAGCACGAGCAGCCGATCGATGGCGTCACGCTGCTCGGGTGCTTGCGTGGCACGCAGCAGGCCGACGATGCCTGCATCCTCGGCCTTGTCGGACTGTCGCCGGTTCTTCAATGCCTCGGTCAATCGGTTCGCGAACTGGCTCATCGGCTCGTCGACACCGTCCGACAGCACCGCCACCGAGCCACGCATGTAGTCGCCGAGCCACGGCGCCGACGAGAACTGGACACGGTGGGTCACCTCGTGCAGGCAGACCCACAGCCGGAAGTCGCTGGGCGGCACGCGCAGTGCGCGTTCGACGGCGATGACGTTGGGCGCGACGAGCAGCAACGTGCCGTGCTCACCGGTGAACGGGTCGTACTGGCCGAGGATCGCACTGGACAGGAACGCCAGCATCGCACCCGCCTGCAGGCCCGCGGGCTTGCCAGCGAGCAGCCCCGACGGCTCGGAGTCCGGCTCACCGGTCAGATGCTTCATCGACGACGCGGCCGCGTCGATCCAGCCGGCCCGATCGACGATGCGTGCCTGCGGGACAGGAAGGCCGTCTGCGAGTCCGGTGGTCTCGCGCACCGGCCCCTCGGCTCGCACGGACGCGTCGGCGAGCTCGGTGACCACGGCGTCCGCGGTGTAGCGAGACGTCGACGGTTCCTTTGGGGCCAATGTGGCGCCGGTCCTGGCCGCGAGTGCCCAGTCGACCGACGAGCCGAAGCCCGACGAGCTCTCCGCGTCGCGATCGCTCATGCAGGTACCACTGTCTTGTCTTGTAGCTCTGTCATCGGCAACCACACATCCTCAGTGTCGACGCCACCGCGTCGAGCGCAGGTCTGCTGACCTCCGGCGGACGATCGTTGGACATCAGCGCGAACGTCAGTGTTCTGCCGTCGACGTCAACGACGAATCCGGCAAGCGCACTCGCTGTCGACAGTGTGCCAGTTTTGGCGCGGATCCAACCGGCTCCGACGCGATCGGCGCTGGCGTAGCGGTCGGACAGGGTGCCGGTGGCACCGGCGATCGGCAGGTAGTCGAGCATCGGACGCAGTTCGGCCTTGCCCGATCCGGCGGCGCTCGTCATGATCTCGTCGAGAAGCCGCGCCGGAATCAGGTTGTCGACCGACAGGCCGCTCGTGTCGTGCAGTTCCACGCCGTCGAGGTCGTAGCCGGCCGAGAACAGCGTCTGTCCGATCGAGTCGATCGCTCCTTGGAACGACGCCTGCGCGTTCGTCTCGATGGCGATCTCGCGCCCGATCGCTTCGGCGAGAACGTTGTCCGAACGGCCGAGCATCTGGCCGAGACGATCGCGCAGAGGCGCCGACTGCACACTCGCCACCTGATCGGCGCCCTGCGCGGCCGTGCCGATCGACACACGAGCCGGATCGATACCGAGCCCGCGCGCGAGGGCACGACCGGTGTCGAGTGCCGGTTCGGCGCTACGCGGTGACTCGTCCTCGGTCGGAACGGAACGTCCGCCGTCGAGCATGATCGGTTCGATCGGTGTGATGTACCCGGCGGCGACGTCGGGCGCGAACCAGCCCTGCGCCATCGCCCCACCGTTGTAGATCGACGTGTCGACGACGATCTTGTCGACCGGAGTGCCCGCCTTCGAGATCTGTTCGACGAGGTCGTCGATCCGCGCCGCACCCGGGTAGAAGCCCGGGGTGCCGACGGGCTGCGCGGTGAGCGTCGGATCGCCTCCCGCGATCAGCACGATCTCCCCCGGCACCGCGCCTTTGACGACCTTCGTCGTCACGCGGTGTTCCTGAGGCAGAGCCAGCATCGCGGCCGCCGCCGTCAGCACCTTCGTCGTCGACGCCGGGGTCATCGGCGTATCGGGCGACGAGGACCACAGCACGTCACCGCTGACGGCGTCGGCGACGACGCCGGTGAACGAACCGAGATCGGGCGATCCGACGACGGGAGCCAAGGCCGCGGTCAGAGCGGCCTGCGTCGGTATCGGCGCGGTGTCCGGGTAGGGAACGATCGACGGAACCGGCATGACGGCGTCGGGCTCGGGGGCCGTCTCCGTGTCCGACACCGCGTCGGACGTCGTCGGGACTATTGCCGCGACCGCGACCCCGCCTGCAGCCACGATCACGACGGCCACGAGTATCAGGAGGACGCGCGTCCGCCGTCGTCGCCGGCCGGCGGTGGGACCGAGAATTCGCTTGGTCAGGCCCGCCAACATTCCTCCATCTGCTTCGAGCTCTGCCGGTCGGCAGTTCATCCAACAGTATCCCTGGGTCCGGTACGCTTGCGCCGCGAAGCATCATGCGTCGCCCATGACGCACGACACGAAGAGAAGAGCGAGGGCTGCACGTGCCGTTCGACGTCACCATCGAGATCCCCAAGGGACAGCGCAACAAGTACGAGGTCGACCACGTCAGTGGCCGCGTTCGCCTCGACCGTTACCTGTACACGGCGATGGCATATCCGGCCGACTACGGCTTCATCGAAGGCACGCTCGGCGAGGACGGCGACCCGCTGGACGCGTTCGTTCTGCTGCCCGAGTCCGTGTTCCCCGGCGTCATCGTCGAGGCTCGCCCGGTCGCGATGTTCAAGATGGTCGACGAGGCAGGCGGCGACGACAAGATCCTGTGCGTTCCGGCAGGCGACAAGCGCTGGGATCACATCCAGGACCTCTCCGACGTCTCGACGTTCGAGCTCGACGCGATCAAGCACTTCTTCGTCCACTACAAGGACCTCGAGCCGGGCAAGCATGTCGAGGCGGCCGACTGGGTCGGTCGCGCAGAGGCAGAAGCCGAAATCGCTGCGTCCTTCAAGCGTTTGGCGGACAATCCGGAGCACTGAGTCGAATACCGGCTCGGCACGAAAGGGATCAGGTGGGGAGAGACATGACGGACAGCAATTCGGTCGGTAGCGCCGTCGGCGGAAGCGGCGAGCGACGCAATGCCGATTCGCGGCCCATTTCCGATCCGGCGCAATTCCCCGATCTGCCGGTCACGGTCGTCCTCGACCGCATTCCGGTCCCGATCCTCGCTGTCGATCCGAGCGGTGCCATCGTCTTCGCGAACGAGGCGTTCGACGAATTGTTCGGCACGGACCGTTCCGAACGGGCCGACTTCCACCTGCACGACATCTTCCCGGATCGGGCTCCCGAGGGAGTCAACGTCGCGGACATGTTCCTGACGACGGTCGCGACACGCGCCGATTCGTTGTGGCGCATGACGGACAAGTCCGGCGATGTCGTGCAGGTGCGGGCCAGCAAGTCGATTCTGCGACGGGCCGAGGACACCGTCGTGCTCGTCGCGCTGGAGGACTTCACCGATCAGCTGTGGAACGACCCCAAGAGCGCGCTGCGCTGAGACGGTCTCACCGGGTGGGTTCGAGACTCATCCGGTGAACACCCTCGCTTGATTGCCACCCGACCGCTTGGCCTCGTACATCGCCGTGTCCGCTTTGAGCAGCGCGGCGTGGACCATTTCCGCAGCCTCGCCGGCGTGCAATGTCCGCCACGCGTCCGCCGAGATGAGCGAGGCGCCGACGCTTCCCGTCACCGGTATCTCGTTCTGGATGCGCGCGAGTGCCGCCCGTATCCGTTCGGCCATGTTCAGTGCGTCCGGCGGTGTCATCACCGACGCGACCGTGAATTCCTCACCGCCCGTTCGGGCCACACATGCTCTCGGCGGCGCTGCTGCGGCGAGACGCTCGGCCGTCGCTTTCAACACTCGATCGCCTGCCGCGTGACCGTAGGTGTCGTTGACGTTCTTGAACCGATCGAGGTCGACGACCGCCAGCACGACGGTCTGCCCCGCCGAGCAATCGCACAGCAGACGTTCGAGGCGAAGATCGAAACCGCGTCGGTTGAGCAGGCCCGTCAGCGAGTCCGTGTTGGCTAGGTCGAGCTGCGTCTTGATGACCGCGCGGAACGCGATGACGGAGTTGACGACGAGCAGCGCGACGAGCGTCTGCGCGATCACGGCCGGCAGATCCTGCTCGCGTTCGAGGTACGTTGCCGCGGACAGCACGAGAATCACGATGCTGACGAAGACGGCATGCGCCCGCAGCACCCGCCGACTCGAGAAGTACGCGATATAGGTGCCGATGACGGCGAACAGCGACGTGACAGCCAGTGCGAATCCGCGAGAGGTGAAGGTGAACAGCACGATCGCGACGCCGACGTCGGCATAGAACACGAACCACCCCGGCATACGTGCGACGCGGATGCCGCGACGCAGCCACCACGCGCCGACCGGGATCGTCGACGCCAGCACGATGCCGCACAGTATCCGCCTGCCGGTCGAGCCCGGACCTTCCTGCGAGAACAGGACGATCGTGCCGATGACGGCGAAGAAGGGAACGAGGACCGCGATTCCGAGGCCCACTCTGCGCTCGAGCCTCGTCGCGGGGGTGTTCGTTTCCAGGATGCGCAGTGGTCCCGGTGTCCACCGACCCAGCATTCCTGGCATCTCGCCCCCTCACCGGCGTTTTCGACGACACCGACGCTGCCACTACATCGGTGTCCGACAACACAGAACGCGAGCTTCGGACTCTACCGTTCACGCACCGCCTGTAAATCGGGCTTGACGCGTTCCCAGTCTGTCAGGAATCTGTCCAACAGCTCGACCAGGCGAGCACGATCGTCGCCCGACCAGTCCTCGATGACGCGTGCGAGGTTGGCGGTACGCCGCTCCTGAATGCGACGCGCGATTTCCCGTCCGGAATCCGTGACGGCCAGAACGTACGCTCGGCCGTCGGTCTCGTCGCGAAGACGCTCGACGTGGCCACGGTCGACGAGTTGAGCCACCTGCCTGCTGACCGTCGACGGATCCGAGTCGACCATCGCAGCCAGCGTGCTCGATCGCATCGGGCCGTCCGTCAACAACCGGAACAGGCAGACGAACGCTGCGCCTTCGACGCCGCCCGACGCGTCCTTCAGCTGCGCGAGTTTGCGCTCGCGGATGCGCTGAAGTCGGACCAGCTGGCTCCCGATCTCTTCGGCGTATTCCACTTCTCTCAGCTCCCGGTGAACTTCGCGGGACGCTTCTCGAAGACCGCGGTGATGGCTTCGGTCAGGTCGTTCGACGCGAGGAATGCCGCGTTCCATGCCGCGACGTAGCGAAGACTGTCGTCGACGGCCGCGGAGCGGGAGTGGTCGAGCACCGTCTTCACACCCTGGACGACGAGCGGCGGATTCGCGGCGATCTCGGCCGCGGTGGCACGAGCTGCGGCGAGCACGGCGTCGGCGTCGTCGAACACGTCGTTCACGAGCCCGATCTTCTCTGCACGCGCGGCGTCGATGTCCTTGCCCGTCAACGCGAGTTCGCGCACGTGACCATCGCCGATGATCGCGGGAAGCCGCGCGAGCGACCCCATGTCGGCGACGATCGCGACCTTGACCTCGCGCACGCTGAACTTGGCGTCGGCGCTGGCATAGCGAATGTCTGCGGCGCTGATCAGGTCGAGTCCGCCGCCGATGCACCAGCCTTGTACCGCGACGACGACGGGTTTGCGGCAGTCGGCGACGGCGTTGGTAGCCAGCTGCATCCGCTTGATCGTGTCGTGGAACGTGGTGCGCGGGCCCGCAAGCGCCTTGTCGGCCATCAGCGGCGCGAACTCACCGCCCATCGCAGCGAGGTCGAGCCCGTACGTGAAGTGCTTTCCCGACGCGGCGAGGACGATCGCACGAACCTCCGGATCGGCGTCGAGCTGTGTGAACAGCTGTGGACACTCGCTCCAGAAATCCGGACCCATCGCGTTGCCCTTGCCGGGACCGATCAGCGTCACCTCCGCCACGTGGTCGGAGACTTCCACCGAGAATGCCTTCCAGCTCTGTTCCGTCATAGGGCGAGCCTAATGGAGGACACAGCGACGAGGTCAGGCTGTGTTACGCCGCGTAACGCCTGCGCTAACACCGTGCGGAACCGCTGGAGGTGGCCGCTGTCGCGGCTCATGATCGATCCATGATGATGCATCAGGGTCTTGGATTGGACGTGTTCAACGACCTGCCGCGTCACAAGGCGGTACATGCACTCTTCGAGTGCTGCTGCTCGGTGACGTGGGCGTCGCACGTGGCGGACGGACGCGCATACGGCTCGTACGCCGAGTTCTTCACCCGGGCCGATCTCGAACTGGGCGAGCTGTCCGATGCCGACGTCGATGCGCTCGCGTCGACCTGTCCGTCGATGACCGGGATCGACGCGGCGATGCTGCGGCGGGAATTGGCGAAGGTCAACCGCACTCGGTTGCAGAAACTCCTGGGCCCCGAGGGCGGTTGGCCTCCGTACTGACCTACGCGACTAGCTGCGCCTGCAAGCGTTCGACGACGTTGGTCGCGCTGTAGTAGTCGAGCCGGAAGCTGTCGAGGCCCGCGTCGTAGACGTGGCCTCCGGTGACGGCAGGCGACTGTGCTAGTTGCGGATCGGCGACATACGCAGCCACGTCGGACTCGTCCGCGCTGACGAGCACGACCGTGTTACCGGTGAACGCGCGGCTGAAATTCTCGGGCGAAACGGAGACGATGTCCTTGCGCGCACCCATGCTGGTGTCGCCGAGGACGGCGTCGGGCATCTCGGCGAGGGTGAACCCGAGGTCGACCAGCAGTTTGCCCTGCGCCGACTCGCCGGTCCACACGTTCGCGGACTCGGCGCCGTTGTAGACCAGCGCGGTCGTCGGCTGTGGCGGCAGAGCGATCGCTTCTCTCGCGGCCTCGACGGTGTCGCCGAACGTCGCGATGACGTCCGCGGCGTCGGACTCGTGTCCCGTCGCCTCGCCGAGGACGGTGGCGACGTCCTGCCACGTCTTGTTGCCGTAGTCGACGACGATCGTCGGGGCGACCTGGCTCAGCTGGTCGTACAGCTCGATCGCGGAATCCGCGCCGGTCTTCGAGACCACGATCAGGTCGGGATCCTGGACGACGATCTGCTCGATGTCGATGTCTGCCGACGGCAGCGGTTCGACGCCGCGCTCGGCCGCGATGTCGCCCCACTGGGTGAAGAATCCCTGTTCGTCGGCCACGTCCGTGTTGGGTGACGTCGCACCGCTCGCCACGACGGGTGCATCGATCGCGAGGAGACTGCCGGTCAACGTGACCGACGTCGACACGATCCGCTCCGGTGCGGCCGGGATCTCCACCGGGCCCTGTTCCGTGTCGACCGTCCGTGGCCAGTTCGCGTCACCGCTCGTGGACGATTGCGCGTCCGCCGCGTCCGGCCCCTCCGAGGAACTACAACCGGCGAGACCTACGGCCGCGACCGCCAGTACCGCCGCGGTACGCACCAGACCGCTTCTTCTTCCGAACACGTCAGAACACCCTTTCGACCGGAGGTTAGGCTTGCCTCATGCTAGAGGACGTGGAGTCGCAATTGCGCACCGAGTTGATCGCTGCCGGATCGGAAGACGTGTTCTGGGCGGGCGTATCGAGAGCGGGACTTCCGCGCATCGAGGCCTCGGGCGACAGCCGGGTCCGGGTGACTTTCTTGTGGAGAGATGCAGCGACGAAACCCTTCAGGGTCTACTTCGACGCGAGTTCGCTCACCGACCACCACGCCGAAGACCTGACCGACATGACACAGGTGGACGACAGCGGAATCTGGTTCTGGAGCACCGAGATCACCCGCACGTGGCGCGGGACCTACTGCTTCATGCCCGTCGCGGAGGAGGTCGTTCGTACGTTGGATCCGCCGGGTGTCGCCGCCACACGCGAGGGTGTCCGCACTCGCTTCCTCGGCCTACTCGAGCATGCCGTCCCCGACGAGAACAACGTCCGACGCTTCGGCCGTGGATCGATCGCGGAGATGCCCGACGCGCCCGTTCAACGATGGTGGAACGACGACACCACTCTCGGTTCGACACCTCGAAAACTAGGGTGGCACAGCGGTTCTCTCGGTAATTCACGCGACGTCTGGATTCACGAGACCGTCGGCCACGGGGTTTCCTCCGAGCGACCGCTGGTCATCGTGCTCGACGGAAGACGATGGATCGACGAGGCACCGCTGACTCCGGTGCTCGACGCCGCGGTGCGCGACGACGCACTGCCACCGTCGGTGATCCTGTTCGTCGATTCCGGCGACGGGGACATGCGCAGTCGTGAATTGCCTTGTCACCGCCCGTTCTGGGAGGCCGTCGTCGACGAACTGATCCCACTCGCGGCGCACGAGGCGTCGTTCACAGGCGATCCGCGTCGAACCGTCGTCTCCGGGCAGAGTTTCGGCGGCCTCGCATCGCTGTTCGCTGCCCTGGAGTTCCCACACCGATTCGGCCTTGTCGCAAGCCAATCCGGGTCGTTCTGGTGGCCGGTCATGTCGCACCGAGGCGTGCGCGGGCCCCTCGGCGGACGCGTCGCCGAGATGCTCACCGCATCGTCGGACGCACTGCCGATACGGGTCGTCATGGACGTCGGAGTTCACGAGGGCGACATGCAGGCACACAACCACCACGTCGCGACAATGCTGCGCGCACGTGGCGTCACCGTCGACTACCACGAATTCGACGGTGGGCACGAAACTCTGTGTTGGAGGGGAGGATTGACGTCGGCACTGATCACATTGCTAGAACAGACCGGCGATTCGGCCGACGAAGAATGCGACGACGAGGATCACGAGGAGCGCGACGATTCCGAGGAAAACGACCGGTAGGGCCAATCCACGTTGAGGAGGTTCGTGATTGGGTCCCCCGACGCCGGTCTCGACGGGAGGAGTGTCCCCTGGAGCGACGCCACCACCGGGTTCGAGGCCAGCGGTGTCGTCGGGTTCGGGGTTCTGAGCAGTCATGTCTCGCGAGTACCCGATGCGCTTCGACTCAACCCGCCGGGAGTCTTCGCTTATTCTCACGAGTATGACGGCCACGTTCCCCCTTCCCCTGCCCGACCTCGCCGTTCGCACGCTGGGCGGTGCCGTCGTCTGGGCGAACGACGAGACGTTCGCGGAGAAGGAGAATCTGATCACCCCGGGCAAGGCCGACTTCTCCAAGGCCACCTTCGGACACAAGGGACAGATATACGACGGCTGGGAGACGCGTCGGCGTCGGGAAGCGGGATACGACGAGGCCATCGTGCGTCTCGGCGCACCGGGCGTCGTCGATGCAGTCGTCGTCGACACCGCGTGGTTCACCGGTAACTACCCGCCCGAGATCTCCGTCGAGGCCGCGGCGGTAGAGGGCTTCCCGTCGGGCCAGGAACTGTACGACGACGCCGAGTGGATGACCATCGTTCCGCGGAGCCCCGTGAACGGCGACACCGAGAACCGGTTCGAAGTGGAGTCCTCCGACCGCTGGACGCACGTGAAGCTGTCGATCTACCCCGACGGTGGCGTCGCACGGCTGCGTGTTCTGGGCCGCGGACGTCCCGACCCGCGTTTTCTCGCTGCGGGCCCGTTCGACCTGGCGGCGCTCGAGAACGGCGGCTACGTGTCCGCGTGCTCCAACATGTTCTACAGCTCGCCGAACAACCTGCTGTTCCCCGGCCCGCCGCGATCGATGGGCGAGGGTTGGGAGACGTCCCGCCGGCGAAACGACGCGAACGACTGGGTTCAGGTCATGCTCGCAGGAACCGGTACCGTCCGGTTGGCCGAACTCGACACATCCTGTTTTCTCGGCAATGCCCCCGGCGCGGCGTCGTTGAAAGGCCGTCTCGGCGACGGGGAATGGATCGAGCTGCTCCCCCGGACTCGTCTGCAGCCGGACACCCGTCACCGGTTCGTCCTGGACGCCGCCGAGCCCGTCTCCGAGGTACGGATGGACATCTACCCCGACGGCGGCATGGCACGCCTGCGACTGTTCGGGGGTCTGCTCGATTGATGGCTCATTCCGCAGGCTCCACTCCCGCCTCGATTGATGGCTCATTGCGCAGGCTCCACTCCCGCCTCGATTGATGGGTCGCCCTTTGCGCCTGCGGAGTTGCTCGACTGGCAATACTCTTGGAGGATGCCCCGGCTTCTCCACCCGAACGCGGCGCATGTCGCCGACATCCTGATCTCGCGCGGGCACCACGGGGTGGTCGTCACCTCGCCCGAACCCACATCGACCGCAGAAGCCGCTGCGGAATCGCTCGGCGTGAGCGTCGGCGCGATCGTGAAATCGCTGGTGTTCCTCCTCGACGACGACCCGGTGCTGCTGCTGGTGTCCGGAGCCCACCAGGTGAACTCGAACGCCACCGGCGAACGGTTGGGCGGCACGCTGCAGCGCGCACCGCTCGATCTCGTCAAATTGGCGACGGATCAGCCGATCGGCGGCATCGCACCCGTCGGGCACCCCACCAACCTGGCTACCTACGTCGACGAGTCGCTGTCCCAGTACCCCGAATTGTGGGCTGCGGCAGGGCATCCGAACACGATCTTCAGGACGACGTTCAAGGAGCTGCTACGCATCACGGCAGGCCTCGCCGTGGATGTGACCTGACTGCGCAACTCATTGCACAGAATCGGCCCGAATCGGCGATCTCCCGTCGATTCGGGTCGATCGTGTGCAGTCAGTCGCGCTCAGGACGCGAGTTCACGTGCCGACGGCACGGCACCCGTCGCGGCGAGGAGTCCGTCGACCTGGAACGCGACGCCACGGTCCTCCAACCACGGGACGACGCCCGCTGCGACGTCGGCCAGGTTGCGCGCCTCTGGTCCGACGGCGACGAGGGTGACGCCGTCGGCCACCTCGGCGGCCTTCACGTCGGCGACGAGCCCCGCCAGACCTGCAGCGGTTCCGACGTACCGGATGGAACCGGGAACGGCGGGCACGTCCAACGCCGCGAACTCACGACGCGCGGTCCTGGCGTCGTCGGCGATGTGGAACTCGATGTCGAGGAAGACTGCGACGCTGTCGGCTTCCTTGCCTGCGGCCACTGCATCGGAGCGCAGTGCCGTGCGAGCCTGTTGGCCCTCACGAAGGTCTGCGGCGACGATGCGGGCGACCGCCTCGGTCGGAACGGCGTCGGTGATTTCGGTCCAGGTGCCCGCATGATCGACGGCGACGCGTACGGGTGAAGTGTTCGACATGAGATGTCCTGTCGTGGAAGCAGGGGAAGGTTGCCTAGGTCCTACCCGAGCGCCTACAAGACCCGGAGGCCGTGCGGCACAGATCCACGTACCTGTCGCGCCAGAATCGGCCCTGCGACACGACATTTGCTGTCATGACCCGATGCTAACCTCTCCGTTCGCGCACGGGGATCCCACGCCTGCGCTGCCGTCGGCGATCGCAGGGAACGGGCGCGGATCGGGCACGGGGTTCCACCATCCGTTGTCCTCCTCGTAGACCCACGAGGGGCCGGACGAGGCCAACTGCGCGACGGCGTCGACGAGGCGGTCCACGTCGGCGTCGGAACTACCGAGCCCCAGGCTGGCCCGCACGGCGCCGCCCGCGTAACCGAGCCGCTGCAGCAACGGGTGGGCGCAGAACTTGCCGTCGCGCACGCCGATTCCGTGCTCGGCGGACAGGTACGCGGCGATCTCGCCCGGGCCGTACCCGTCGAGTGCGAATGTGACGATGCCCACACTGTCCGGAGCGTCGTTCCACACCGACAGGAGCTGAATTCCGTCGATTCCGGCCAACCCGTCGCGTAGCCGAGTGCACAGACGACGCTCGTGGTCGACGGCACCTGCCGCCTCGTACGCCGTGATCGCCTCGCACGCAGCTGCGAGCGCGACGACGCCGAGCACGTTCGGGGTCCCGGCCTCGTGACGCGCGGGTGACAGAGCCCAGTCGGTCGACGTCGTGGTCACGTGTCGCACCGCGCCACCACCGGCAAGGTAGGGCTCACCGGCGTCGAGCCAGTCACGCCTGCCGACGAGGACACCCGCACCGTGCGGCGCGTACAGCTTGTGGCCCGAGAAGGCGAGGTAGTCGACGCCCAGGTCGGCAAGATTCACGCGGCGATGCGGCACCAACTGGGCACCGTCGACGAGAATTCGAGCACCGTGCCGATGCGCGAGCGACGCGAGTTCGCGGATGGGCAGCACCTCGCCCGTGACGTTCGATGCTCCCGTGACGGCAAGCAGCGCAGCGGGTTTCGTCTGCAGTTCCGCGTCGATGCGCGCGACCGTCTCGGAGACCGAGTCCGCTGCGGCGACGACGCGACGCCCGTTCCACGGCAACAGGTTCGCGTGGTGCTCGATGTCGAGCACGACGGTGTCTCCCGGGACACATCCGGCGAGAAGGTTCAGCGAGTCCGTGGTGTTCCGCGTGAAGATCACGACGGAATCCTGTTGCGCTCCAACGAATTCGGAGACGGTCACCCGAGCCTTCTCGTATGCGGCCGTCGAGACCCGCGATGCATATCCGGCACCCCGGTGCACGCTGGAGTAGAACGGCAGCAGCTCCTCGATTCGCGCGGACACCTCGGCGAGCGCAGGTGCACTGGCCGCGTAGTCGAAGTTCGCGTAGCTGCAGGTGGTTCCGTCGACGAGCGGGACCTGCACGTTCGCGCCGCTGACCGCAGCGAACGGTGCACAGGTCTTCTCGAGAACAGCAGTCATGACAATTATCCCCTTGTCGTTCGGGGACCCACGCCGATACGGCGTTCGAGTCCGCGCTTGCCGCACCGGTTCTCCGGCGTCGGCCAGGTCGTCACCCGGAGCACCCCACCGCGGAGGAGGGTTGCCGACCAGCGAGCCGGGGCTTTGCGCTGGTACTCATGACCTGAACTGAGAATGGCAAACGACTCTCGTCATTGTCAACCCGGCAGGTAGGAAACCTGTGGGGCGAAGTCGCACCACCCGAGTAAACTTCGCCCGGTGTCTCGACCATGCAGCCGTTCACCTTCTGGCAAACCCAACATGAGATAACGACCCACAAATCACGTTGACGATTCGAGAAGAGGAACACCCGGTTGTCTGTGGAATCACGATCGGAATCGACGAAGACGCAGGCGTCTGCGGCCATACCTGCCGAATTTCTGCGCGGAGATCGCGCTCCTCGTGAGCGCACTCTCATCGACGTCCTGCGGTCGACGGCGTCGCAGCATCCCGATGCCATGGCGATCGACGACGGAAGCACGTCGATCACCTACCGCGAGCTGCTCGAGGACATCGACGAGGGCGCGCAGTGGCTGGCCAGGGCGGGAGTCCGACGCGGCGACCGCGTCGGCGTCCGGATGCCGTCGGGCTCGTTCTCGCTGTACGTCGCGATTCTGTCGATCCTGAACGCCGGTGCCGCGTACGTGCCCGTCGACGCCGACGACCCCGACGAGCGCGCCGAGCTCGTCTTCGGTGAGGCCAAGGTGACCGCGGTCGTGACGGCGGGCGGCATCGCCGCAGGTACGGCCGACAAGCAGGACATTCCCCTGCCCGACACCCTGACCATCCCGAGCCCCGACGACGACGCCTGGGTCATCTTCACGTCGGGTTCGACGGGTACGCCGAAGGGCGTCGCCGTCAGCCATCGCAACGCCGCGGCATTCGTCGACGCCGAAGCGCGGATGTTCATGCAGGACGATCCCCTCGGCCCTGGCGACCGCGTGCTGGCAGGTCTGTCGGTGGCGTTCGACGCGTCCTGCGAGGAGATGTGGCTCGCGTGGCGTCACGGCGCGTGTCTCGTTCCCGCACCTCGCTCGCTCGTCCGCAGTGGATTCGATCTCGGACCGTGGCTCGTCTCCCGTGACATCTCGGTCGTCTCGACCGTCCCGACGCTCGCAGCTCTGTGGCCCGCTGTCGCGCTCGAAGCCGTCCGACTGTTGATTTTCGGCGGCGAGGCGTGCCCGCCCGAGCTGGCCGAACGCCTTGCCGTCGACGGTCGCGAGGTCTGGAACACGTACGGACCCACCGAGGCCACCGTCGTCGCGTGTGCGTCGATCATGGACGGCAAGGGTCCGGTTCGTATCGGCCTGCCACTCGACGGCTGGGATCTCGCCGTCGTCGACGCGTCCGGCCAGCCGGTTGCCGTCGGCGAGGTCGGTGAACTCGTCATCGGCGGTGTCGGCCTCGCGCGCTATCTCGACCCGGCGAAGGACGCCGAGAAGTACGCCCCGATGCCGACGCTCGGGTGGGAACGCGCCTATCGCAGTGGCGACCTCGTCAAGCTCGAAGTCGAGGGCCTGCTGTTCCAGGGCCGCGCCGACGACCAGATCAAGCTCGGCGGTAGACGCATCGAGCTCGGCGAGATCGACAACGCGCTGCAGGCTCTCCCCGGCGTCGCCGGTGCGGCGGCCGCGGTCCGCAAGACGGGTGCGGGCAACTCGGTGCTGGTCGGTTATCTCGCCAGCACCGACAAGAATTTCGACCTCGATGCGGCGCGGACGCTGCTGTCCGAGCAGCTCCCGGCTGCGCTCGTTCCGCGGCTCGCGCTCGTCGAGGAGATGCCGACGCGGACGTCGGGCAAGGTCGACCGGAACGCGCTGCCCTGGCCTCTGCCGGGGCTCGGTGACGCGTCGGCGCTGGAAGGCACTGCCGGCTGGGTCGCCGAGCTGTGGACCAACATCCTCGGCGCTCAGGTGACCGACGAGAACGCCGACTTCTTCCAGAACGGCGGCGGCTCGTTGTCCGCTGCCCAGTTGGTGACGGCACTGCGTGAGCGGTTCCCCGAGATCACCGTCGCCCAGCTGTACGACCACCCACGGCTCGGTTCACTCGCCCGATATCTGGACGAGCTGAAACCGCCGGTCGAGGTCGTGCCGCGTGAGGTCGAACCGACGTCACGCACGGCGCAGTGGGCGCAGATCGCCGCGACCGTTCCGCTGACGACGCTGACCGGCCTGCAGTGGGTCACATGGCTGGGGATTCTGTTCAACGTCATGTCGTGGTTCGCCGAGGTCCCGTGGGCGCCGACGGTGTCGTGGTGGTGGATCCTCGTTGCGTTCGTCCTGTTCATCACGCCGGTCGGCCGCATGGCGATCTCGGTCGTCGGCTCGCGAATCCTGCTGGCAGGCCTGAAACCCGGCGCCTACAGTCGCGGCGGCAGCGCTCACATCAGGCTGTGGGCAGCGACGCGTCTGACCGACGCCAGCGGGGCGTCGAACCTGTCCGGAGCACCGTGGATGGTCTACTACGCCCGTGCGCTCGGCGCGAAGGTCGGCAAGGGCGTCGACCTGCACACGCTTCCGCCGGTCACCGGCATGCTCGAACTCGGCGACGGCTGCTCGGTGGAACCGGAGGTCGATCTCACCGGTCACTGGATCGACGGCGACCTCGTCTACATCGGCGGTATCAAGATCGGCGCGGGAGCTGCCGTCGGCGCTCGCTCGACGCTTCTCCCCGGAACGTCCGTCGGCAAGAACGCGGTGGTCAGCGCCGGCTCGGCCGTCGTCGGCAAGGTCAAGGCCGGTCAGCTGTGGGCCGGTTCGCCCGCCCAGAAGGTCGGCAAGGCCGAGCACCCCTGGCCCGACGAGACTCCCCCGCGCGCAATCCAGTGGATGCTGGCCTACGGCGTCGCGTCGCTGTTCCTGTCGGGCATGGCCATCTTCTCGATCGGTGTCTCGCTCGTGCTGATGGGCTGGTGGCTGCACACTGCCACCTCGATCGGTGAAGCCATCGGCCGAGCGGCCATCATGCTGCCCGTCGCGACCCTCGTGTCGCTCGGCACGTTCGCGGTCATCACGCTTGCCGCGGTCCGGCTCCTCAGCATCGGCCTCACCGAGGGCTACCACCCGGTGCGCAGCCGTATCGGCTGGCAGGTCTGGGCCACCGAACGCCTGATGGACTCCGCCAGGACGTTCCTGTTCCCGCTGTACGCGTCGCTGCTGACACCGCACTGGCTGCGACTGCTGGGCGCGAAGATCGGCAAGGACGTCGAGGCGTCGACCGTGCTGATGATCCCCAAGTTCACGACCGTCGCCGACGGCGCATTCCTCGCCGACGACACGATGGTCGCGAGCTACGAGCTCGGTGGCGGCTGGATGCACCTCGGCGACGCGAAGGTCGGCAAGCGCGCGTTCCTCGGCAACTCGGGTATGACCGGCCCCGGCCGTACCGTTCCGAAGAACGGCCTCGTCGCCGTGCTGTCCGCGACACCGGACAAGGCGAAGTCGGGCTCGTCGTGGCTCGGAAGCCCGCCGGTGCGTCTGCGTCGTGCAGCCGGCCGAGGCGACAGCTCCCGGACGTTCGATCCGCCGCGCAAGCTGAAGATGGCCCGTGCGCTCGTCGAGACGTGCCGCCTCATTCCGGTCGTCGTCACGTTCGGGATCGGCCTGGGCGTGCTGTTCGGACTGACCGCCATCGCCGACGCCGTGGGCTACTGGCTCGCCGCGCTGCTCAGCGGCGTCGTGCTGCTGGTCGCAGGTGCGGTCGCCGCGGCGATTTCCGCAGCCGCGAAGTGGGTCTGGGTCGGCCGCATCGACAAGGTCGAGCACCCACTGTGGAGCTCGTTCGTGTGGCGCAACGAGGTCGCGGACACGTTCGTCGAAACCGTCGCCGCGCCGTGGTTCGCGCGCGCAGCCGAGGGAACGGCCGTCCTGAACATGTGGCTGCGCTGGCTCGGTGCGAAGATCGGTCGGGGTGTCTGGTGTGAGACTTACTGGCTTCCCGAGGCGGATCTGGTGACTCTCGACGACGGTGCCACCGTGAACAGGGGCTGCGTTGTGCAAACCCACCTGTTCCATGATCGGATCATGAGCATGGACAGCGTGACACTCGGACGAGGAGCGACACTGGGCCAGCATTGCGTCGCCCTGCCCGCCGCAGGCATCGGCGACGGCGCGACGGTCGGGCCCGCGTCGCTCGTGATGCGCGGCGACACCGTGCCCGCGCACACCCGCTGGCAGGGCAACCCGATCGCACCGTGGGCGAAGGGCGACCCGTTCTCGCGGATCATCCCCGCCGCTGAGGTGAGCGAGTGAAGTTCGTTCCATCGAAGCTCGTGACGCCGACGTTCGACATCGATTCCTCCGATGCGCCGATCGACGACTACCTGCCGCAGAACGGCAATCGTGGCTATCGGGTGTCGCGCTACGAACTCGATCTGGAGTACAAGGTCGAGAGCAACCGTCTCGCGGGCAAGGCGAAGATCACCGCGGTCACGACGGCGACGCTGTCGAAGTTCGCGTTCGATCTCGGACCTGCACTGCGCGTGTCCAAGGTGTCGGTCAACGGTTCGCGGTCGGTCAAGTTCAGCCAACACCGCGACAAACTGAAGATCACCCCTGCCAAGCCGATCGCGTCGGGTGCAGCGTTGGTCGTCACGATCCAATACGGCGGAACTCCGAAGCCCATCAACGGGTTCTGGGGTGAGGTCGGCTGGGACGAGCTGACCGAAGGGTCGATCGTCGCGAGTCAGCCGAACGGGGCCGCGTCGTGGTTTCCGTGCGACGACCACCCGGTCTCGAAGGCCAGCTACGGCATCACCATCACCACCGACTCGCCGTACTACGCGGTCGCCAACGGCACACTCGTCAGCAAGCAGACGCGCGCCAGCCGCACCACATGGGTGTACGAGCAGCCCGAACCGATGGCCACCTATCTCGCGACGGTGCAGATCGGTCCGTACTCGGCACACGCCATCAGCGGTAGCTCGGTTCCGATGAAAGCTGTTCTCCCGTCGCGGTTGAAGCAGAATTTCGAGCACGACTTCGGTCGTCAGACCGAGATGATGGACACGTTCACTCGCCTCTACGGGCCCTATCCGTTCGCGGCGTACACCGTCGTCGTCACCGACGACGACCTCGAAATACCCATCGAGGCACAGGGTTTGTCGATCTTCGGCGCCAATCACTGTTCGGGCACACGGTATTTCGAGCGACTGGTCGCACACGAACTCGCGCATCAGTGGTTCGGCAACAGCCTGACGCTCGGCAAGTGGAAGGACATCTGGCTCCACGAGGGCTTTGCCTGCTACTCGGAGTGGATCTGGGCCGAGAACTCCGGCGGCACGAGTGCACGGGACAAGGCGCGACGCGTCCACACCATGCAGCGGGGCCTACCGCGGGACCTCGTGCTCGGCGATCCCGGTCCGGCCAAGATGTTCGACGACCGTGTCTACAAGCGCGGAGCTCTTGCGCTGCATGCACTTCGGAGCACCGTCGGCGACGACAAGTTCTTCCCGCTGATCCAGGAGTGGACGTCGAAGTACCGGTACTCGACCGTGAGCACCGCCGACTTCACCGACCTTGCCTCGCGGTACGGCTGCCCGCGCACGCTGTGGGACGAGTGGCTGAATCGGACCGAACTGCCTGCACTTCCGTAGCCCAGGCCCCGGCCCCGGCCCCGGCCGAAATTTACCCTCCTGTTGTGCGGTTTTGGACTTCAGAAGCGCACAACAGGAGGGTAGATTTTCGTGAGGCCTACTCCCCGGCCGGAAGGTGCGAGGTCGACTGAGTGCGCACGAACACCCAGCACACCCCGGCCATGATGGCACCGACGACGAAGATCGCGGGGTAGGTGACGACGCCCGGCCATTCCTCCGTGAGCGCGGACAGAATCGCCGGAACCGCGAAGCCCAGGTAGGTCAACGAGTAGAAGACAGCCGTCAGACCGGCAAGATCGTCCGGGCCCGCAATGCGTTGCACCTCTTGCAGTCCCGAGACGAGCGCCATGCCGTATCCACATCCGAGCACGGTTGCCGCGATCAACGCAGCCGCGACGGTGAGGATCGACGCGGCCCACGCGGCGAGCAGCATGCCGACGACCAGGATCGTCAGCGCGACAAGGGCACCGCGCGCCGCATTCGGGGTGTCGATTCTGCGGCCGACGGCTTGGATCGCGAATCCAGCGCCGAGCGCGATCACCGACATCAACGCCGACAACGCGATCGGGTGGCCACCGCTTCGGTCGGCCATCAGCGACGGCAACACCGCATATGCGACGCTCGCCGCGCCGAAGACCCAGGGCGCCAACGGAACCACGACCAGAAGGAACCGGCGATGACCCGCAGCCGGGATTTTCAGGTCCTGAACGAGACTCTTTCGCTCCGCGCGGGGAACAGCCGGACGACTTTCGGGCACCGACATCATCCCGACTCCCGCGGCGACGCAGATGCTGACGTGCACGAGGTACGCGAGATGCGTCGGCCACGGCGCCCACTGCGCCAGAACGCCTGCGACGCCGGCGCCGAGCGCGAACCCGGCCGTCAAGCTCATCGCCGCACGACGAGCACCGACTCCCGGAGCTTCATGCGCCGACAGTTCCTTGATCCAGCTTCCACCGACGGCCATGCCGATACCGAGCGCCACACCGCTGAGCACGCGCCCGCCGAAGAGCAGGCCCGCATGATCGGCACCCATTGCGATCAGGATGGAACCGGCCGCCGCGATCGCCGGGGCGGGCAGCATCACCGGCCGTCGACCGAGTCGATCGGACAATGGTCCGCAGATGAGCAGCGACGGCACGATCCCGATGACGTACGCGAACAGGAACGTGTCGACGGTGACCGCCGAGAAGCCGTGTTCGAGTCGATACATCACCAGCAGCGGTGTGAATTCGTTGCCTCCCCACGCGACGGCGAACATGCCTGCCGCGACGAGGAGCCACTTGGCCGTCCTGGTCTCCGTGGTGGCCTTCGTGAGTGTCATGAAGTACTTCCTTCGTTCAGCCGGTGCACGCGGCGCATGTGGCTGTCGACGGCCGACGCGAATCCGTCGGCGTCGCCTGCCTCGATGTGACCGGCAAGCTGCGCATGGTCGTCGACGATCTGCTCGATCTGCCCCGGATCACGGGAGATCGAATGCGTCGTCATCCGTCGCTGTCGTTCGCGAAGGCTGTCGTAGAACGCGTCCAGCAGCGGGTTTCCGCCTGCCCGGACGATGAGTCGGTGGAAATCTGCGTCTGCAGCGCTGAACTCGGCTGCGGTCCCGGTCGCCGCGATCTCGCGTTGGCGAATCAGACTCGCCCGAAGCTGTCGTACGAGCTCCGTGCGAGCGCGTTCGTCGGCGACGACCTCTCGCGCGCTCCCGGACTCGACGAGCCTGCGTGCAGACACGATGTGCTCGGCCTCGCCGGGCGCGATGGGGACGACGAGAGCGCCACGCTTGGGATAGAGCCGCATCCACCCTTCGACCTGGAGACGGAGAAACGCCTCTCGGACGGGGGTGCGGCTGACATCCATCCGACCCGCGATGTCGCCCTCGCTGACCAGCTCGCCACCGGGCAACTCGCCGCTGACGATCATTTCCTTGACGGTCAGGTAGGCGAGTTCCGAGGCCGACGGCTGCATAGACACAACATAGATACTAGATGAAGGGCGCTTCGCACCCGTGCGCGGATAGTTGGATCGGGGTCCAACTATCCGCGCACAGGCACGAAGTGCACTACGGAACCCAGTACCGCGTGGCCAATCGATCGACGAGCGGGTCGTCGTCGTCCACGTCGTCGAGCGCGGCGAGATCGTCTCGAATCGCGACGAGCCGAGGGTCGTCGCCCTCGGCCACCTCGGCTTCGGTGCCGCCGTCCTCGGCGAGCATCTCGCGCATCTTGGCCTGCAGCCGCGCCTTCATCGACTCGGTCATTCGTCGTCACCCTTCTTGAACACCCGGCGAGCGGTCGGGATCAGCACTACGAGGGCCCCGACCAGGACCACGATCGACACCACTTCGAGCCACATGGGTGTCAGCCTACGGCGCGAGCCAGCTGCCTGCCGGAATGTTCCTGACCACGGTGAACGCGACGACGGTGGCCACCCCGGCGACAAGGAGCCACACCGGCGGCCGGGCGGAGAACAGTGGCCGAGACCTCAGGCGGGCGCGAACCCAGGCGGCCCACAGACCCAGCCCGACGACCGCAAGCAGAACGAAGAGCATGTTCGACGCCGTCGCCGACGCCACGTCACCTCGCACGAGGTCGCCGAACGCGCGGGTCGCGCCACATCCCGGACACCACACGCCGGTGACGGCGTGGATCGGGCAGGGAAGGTACGTCGTCGAGCGTGGGTCTCGGACGGCGACGAGCACCGCCGCCGCACCGACCGCGCCTGCTACGAGAAGCGGGCCTCGCAGCGCGACGACGGACATGCCTCGACGATATCGCGCCCTACTCGTCCGACCGGCCTGCTGCATGGTCGTAGTAGCCGACGACGCCGCAAGCGCCGTGCAGCGCGAAGTCGGCCTGGCCGCCTCGTGCTCGGCCGTTGTCGCAGATTCCCCGCAACAGCACGTCCACCAACCGATCCAGATCGTGCCATCGCCTCGCCGGGTCGCTGCCGTCGTACTCGGCCGACGGTTCGAACTCCCGGCCGACGGACGCGTCGACGGCGGCCAGCTCGTCGAACACCGCTCGATCGGGCACGTCGATCTCGGGTGCATTCTCGGCGACGACGCGCACGGCCCAGCGGATGTCGTCGACGTGATTGCCCAGCCAGGTGCGTCGGCGATGGATTGCGCCCAGCGTCGGCCAGCGCTTGCGGGCAGCCTGACGCGTCTTGCCGGTGACGACCGCCAGATCGGCGAGGCTGGCGCCGAGCCACAACGCGGTCGACGCGGCGTCCGCGGTGACCGCCGCCGCTTCGCGTTCGACGCGTTCCTCGGTCTCGATCGCCTCACGCAACGCGAGTAGGGCATCGTGCCTGCGCCGACGCTCGTCCGACACGTCGGTCGGCTTGTCTCCCGGGTCGAGGTCTGACAACTTCTGGTTCACATGGCCACGATAGCGTGTGAACCTAAGGTTCACAATGCTCCTTTCATCCGTCGAGGGTGAGCTTTGCCCGGTCTCCCGACCGGCCAGTCCGGCGCCGCTAGGTTCGAGTTCTCCTCGCGCAACAAAAGGTGTGATCCCTATGAAAGCCCCCCGAACCGCGCTCGCCGCGCTGTCGACCCTCGCATTGACCACCGCGTTCGGCACCGCCGCAGTCGGGACCGCGCACGCCGAACCCGCGAGCGTCGGCTACAGCACCACCGTCACCGAATCCGGCTCCGTGCGAACGATTCTCGACGCCGGCGCATTCTCCCTCGCTGCCGACGGCCGTAGCGTCGACCTCAGGAACGACGAGGGGACGACTCTGACGTCCATCCCACTTGCCTACTCGGTGGACGGGCTCGTTCTGCCGATCGCGGGAACCATCGGCGACGACGGCAGATCGCTGACTGTGACACCGCAGGCGACGTCGCTCATCCGTCCGGTGTACAGCCCTGCGGCCTACGACAACCTGGTGACCCAGATCCAAATCGGTTGGCAGAACGGCGGTTCGGTGTCGGGTGGCATCGGGGCGGGAATCGGCGCGGTCATCGGATGCGTGCTGTTCATCTTCGTCGGCTGCATTCCCGGAGCGGCAGCCGGGGCGACGATCGGCGTCGTCAACGGCGTCACGAGCGCGAATCCTGCCGTGACACCCGCGTTCTTCGATTTCGTCCGAACCCTGCCCTGACGCCTGTGACCCTCAGGACTCGACGACGACGGTTCCCGTCATGTCGGGGTGCGGCGTGCAGTGGTACGTGAACGTTCCGGGCTCGGTGAACGTGTGCGTGAAGGTGTCCGACACCATCAGCGGACTACGGAAGGATCGGTCGTCGGCGACCACGTCGTGCGACATTCCCTTGTCGTCGAACACCCAGGTGACGGTGTCGCCGACCCGGACGGTGATGGTCTGCGGCGAGTACGCACGATTCACGACGGTGACCTGATTCGGGTACTCCGGCGTCGGCGCCTCCTCGGCAGGCGACGAACATCCGACGGCCGCGAGAAGAACAAGACCTACCAACGCACCTCGTGATCGCACGGCCCCACACTACCTACGACGCTCACCCCGCTGTCCGGTCGCGACCTCCGGTACCATCACCGCGTACTCACGACGGAGGTTCCATTCATGACGAAGCGACGTGCTCGTATCGCCGCTGTCCTTGTTTCTGCACTGATCGTGGTCGGGACCGCGTTGTTCGGAGCGGGGACGGCTCAGGCCAAGTTCTCGCAGGCCGGAGTGATCAGTCCGACGGTCGGCTTCGACCCCGCCGCGATCACCGAATGGCGACCGGAACAGTTCTTCGTCAACCAACAGATCTTCGTGCGCACCGATCCGTCGCTCCCCGGCCTCTCGGACTTCACGTTGAACGTCGGATGCAACTGCGCCATCAACTGGTTCAACCACACCACGCAGGTCGGCGGCGTCGCGTTCCCCGGGCCGCTGAACACCGGACCGATCCGCACGGGCTCGGGAGACGTGTCCGCCTGGGTAGAAGTCCCGGGCGGATGGACGCTCCTCCGCGGCGCCGGAAACTGGTGGGTTCCCTGAGTGCGCTTCTCGGGTCGTTCCGCGGGCTCCACTCCTAGTGCGCTTCACACCCGTGCGTGACTAGTCCGCCCCTGGGCCAACCAACCACGCACGGGCGCACCCGCACTACAGCATCCCCTCCCCCAGATACCCACCGTCGTCGACGCCCGCCGGGACAGCGAACACCGCTGATCCGACGGGCGTCGTCCATTCGTTCAACGCGTCGTGCTCGTCGAGTCGCCTCTGCACGGGCAGGAACTGCCCGACGACGTCGCGTTGATACGCCGCGAAGATGAGCCCCGAATTACTGGACGACCCGCTCGTCGGCGGATCGTCGTAGTTGTAGGCGCGCCGGAAGAACCTCTCGCCGTCGTGGCGGTGCCGCGCCCGAGCGATGTGCGACGCAGGCGAGATCACCGGGACGCCGAACTTGTCGGTTGCCGCGAAATCGGCTGTGTCGTGCTCGAACTCACCGGTCAGCGGCGCGCCGGTATCCAGACGCCGTCCGACGGCGAATTCCCGGCCGCCACGGTCCAGTTCGTCCCACGTATCGAGTTCGACGGCGATCCTGCGCACCACCAGCGACGTTCCACCGGTTTCGTTCCAGACCAGAGCGTCGAAATCCGTTGTCGAACTTGGATTCTCCGTCCCGTCGACCTGGCCCATCAGGTTGCGCATCGTCGTTCCCGACGCCTGCGAGCCCCGCGCGGACCGAAACCCGCGCTGCACCCACCTGGTCGACGCCATCGACCGCACGTTCTTCGTCAACACTCTCACCGCATGCGCGACGGGAACCGGATCGTCGGCGCACACCTGCAGAAGCAGATCGCCGTCGCTCCACCGAGGTTCGAGCCGATCGATCCCGAATGCCGGCAACGGTGTCACCGGCGACGCGACACCGGCTGCCGTGAACGCGCCCGGCCCGAGCCCGACCGTGACGGTCAACCGCGACGGAGACTCCGCGAGTTCGGGTTCCGTGTCGGCAAGCGCGGGCAGTCCCTGCGTCAGACGCGACGCGTCCGCGGTCCACATCCGCAGAATTGCGATGACGTCGTCACGGCCGGCACTGTCGTGCAGATCGAACGCGACGAACGTCCCGTGCGCCTGAGGCGGAGTCGCAATTTCCGCCTGATGTTTCCCGTGAAACTGTACGACCTCTCCACCGAAAGCGACTTCGCCAGTCTCTCTTGATATTCCGTAGGCCGCAGCGCCCGCCGCACCGAGTGCGACGGCACCTCCCCCGAGGAGGCGCCGTCGACTGAATGCGTTGGAACGCTGTGGCGCTCGGTCAGCCACCGTAGTTTTCCTGCGCGCCCGCGAAATCGCGAACCTGCGCGGTGAAGGTCGTCGTCGAACCATCTTCGAACGTGAGGGTGATGTCGGTGTCGGCTCCCGGCGTGAGGGGTGACGTCACGTCCATCAGCATCAGGTGATCGCCACCTGCCTGCAGCACCTTCGTGTCGTCGCCTGCCACGGCGAAACCGCCCTCCTTCGGCTTCATGACCATCGAACCGTCCGCGCTCGCAACGATTTCGTGCAATTCCATCATCGACGAGCTGCCCGTCGATGCTGCGACGACGCGTACCTGATCGTCACCGGTGTTCTGGATCTCCGCGAACGCCGACGTCATTCCGGTGTCGGCCGCCTTGATCCAGGCTTCCCGCACGGTCACCGAATCCGCTTCGGTACGTGGCTCGTCGGCCCCGCATCCTGCGACGAGAAGGGCACCGGCGAGAGCAACGAAAGTTGTTCTGTACATGTTCATTTCGACTCCAGAGTCGTGGATGGTCGAAGCCCGACCAGGGCATCGACGAGAAGGAAGGCGAGGAGGCTGATTCCGAGAAGCGGCACATACCAGCCGAGCACGAGAGCGGCTACGACCACCGCGACGACGTGTGCGCGCGGCAGGCCGCGAAGACCACCCCGCCTCGGCGGCCGCGCCGTCGGCCTGCGCTTCCACCACATGAGGTAACCCCGCACCACGACGGTCACCAACGCCAGCGCGAGCAACGCCAACACGATCTGATTCGCGACGCCGAACAGAATGCCCATGTGCAACGCGATGCCCCACGCCGCCAGTTTCGCTGCGACGGGCCACTCGGCGAAGTCGTTGTCGTCGACGATCGCGTTCGTAGCGCCGTCGATTGCTACCGAACTCGTCGACAACGCGAACGGCTGCCGGGTCTGCGCGACGACGAAGGCAGTATCGGCCTCGGCCGGAATCGACACTTCGACCTTGCCGTCGATGCCATGCGACCGGGCGGTTCCGAGGACCGAATCGATGCGACCGACGTTCACATCGAGAACATCCCTCGAGACCTCGGAGACCGACATGTCATGTCCCGCATGGTCTCCCGCGGCCGCAGCGCCGCTTCCACCGATGGACGCGGCGGTGGCGGGCGTCGTCCAGTTCAGCGCCGACCGCAGGTCCGAGATGTTGTCGCCCGCGTACTTCGACCACGTGAGGCCGGTCGCGGACAGGAACACCAGTCCGACGGCGATCCAGAGGCCGACCGCCCCATGCCAGTTGCGCGTCCTGGCCCGGCCCGAGACCGAACGGTCGACGGTCAGCAGACGACCGCCGCGGCGGTGGCGTCGTACCCACAGGACGACGCCACCGAGCGCAACGATCCACATCCACGACGCGGCCAGTTCGCTGTAGATCCGGCCGGGTTCGCCCAGATGCAGGTGGCGGTGGAATTCGCTGATCCAGGTTCGCAGCGGTAGGGAGCTGCTGCTTCCGTACACGACCGACTGACCGACGGACTCCCCCGCCACCGGGTCCACGAAGACCGCGAGGCGCTTCGATTCGCCGAGGGACGGGTCGGTGAACAGGACACGGCTGGTCTCACCGGGTTCCGAGGCCGGCCGCACTGCGGCGACGGTCAGGTCGGGTCGTTCCGACTCCGCGGCGCGGACCTGCGCGGCGACGGACTGGGTCGGGCCCGTCGACTCGGTGGTCAGCAGATCTCGGTACACGACGGATTCGATGGTGGGTGCGAGTGCGTAGAGGCCGCCGCTGAGTGCGGCGACGAGGATGAACGGTGCGATGAGGATGCCTGCGTAGAAGTGCAGCCTCATCACCAGAGAGGGCGCAGGTGGGGATGGGTCTTTCGTACGTTCTTCGGCCACGACTGTGGACATGGGTGTGCTCGATTCGCTCGTCGACGAGAGCCGTCGAAAAGTGGATGTGGCAAAGCACGGCGGATCCCCGTCAGGGTGAAATGCCGCCGCTGAAGTGAAAGCTCGAATCAAGCAGCGACGGGTGGCCCACGCGTCCCGACGCCGGAACACGCCAGCAATCGCAGGACGACGTCGGGACGGTATTCGGTACGGTCCCGAGGACGCTCGTCCTCGACGGGAAGCACCACGCACAGCACCGGAAGGATGCGGCGAAGAACGGACAGCGCGTGACCGTGACCGAGGACGGCAGCACGAATCAACAACGCACACACCATGGTTGCGACGGCGTGTGCGGCCAGCATCGACGGCGTCAGCGACGTTCCGTGATGGTGCTCGCTCGCGATCGTCAGGACGGTGTGCCCGCACACCTGTCCGAGCGCGAGGACGGCCACCATCGGCACTCGGCCGCCCAGTACCGCCACGACACCACCGACAGCCGCACTGACGATCACGAGAAGGACGAGCGCGGATTCCGAGGGCATCATCGTGCCGCCGCCGACGCCGTGTGCGGCGATGCTCAGCGTCCCGGACGTAGCGCCGACGAACACGCCGCGGATGCGCGCGCGACCGTCGGGCCGGGATGTCATGCGGACACCCTACCGACAGCCGAGTGTCAGGCTCGCGTGAACACCTCACCCATCGTCCGGTTGAGCGTCCCGAGCGAGCGAACCACACTACGCACCGACCCCGATGTCGTCGTCGACGCGAGCATCACGTCCAGAGCCGAGGTCTCGGTCAGCTTCTCCGGCGGCTCGACCTGCTCACCGGACAGCGCGCGTTTGACGTCGTCGATCAGTGTCTTGGTGACGTCGGCGGCCTCGCGGAGCGCCTTCGCCGTCGCCTCGGACGGGGCGCTGTCGCTCTGCGCGCGTGAGGCGCCGACGCCTGCGCGTGCGAGTGCATGCCCGGACCGGTTGCTGACCGTCATGATGCGCAGCAGACGCTTCGTGCCGCGCCTCGTCCGTGCCGTCGGACCCATCTCCAGCGGCTTCCCCGCAGTCACGAGTTCCTTGAGTGCGTTGTCGAGAGTGCGCATGTCGGCGACGAGATCGGTGTCCCGCCCGGGTTCGACGACCGATTCGATACTCGAATCGACGATCGAGGACATCTGGTCGAGGTAGGTGTCGATCTTCTCGGTCATCGTCGATCGAGTGCCGGTGGACAGGATGAAGTAGGCCGACGCGATTCCGACGAGTCCGCCCGCGGCGGTCTCGTAGATACGCAGTTCGAGCACGTCGACGCTGAACGTTCCGAGCAGGCCGTACAGCATCGCGAGCATCACCGTGACGAAGAACGACAGCAACGCGTAGGCGACGGTGACGAGGTAGAACGCGAAGAACACGCACACGACGAGCAGCGTCACCTGCAGCGGCTGGTTGTTGCCGACTAGCGCCGACAGGACGACGCCGGCGAGGACACCTGCAATGGTTCCGACGACGCGGTGGCCCGCGCGCGACAGGATCTCGCCACGCGTCGACGCGCCGGTGAACACGAGGAAGGCCGTCAGGACGGCCCAGTACCAGCGGTCGGGCGAGATCAGCTCGCCGAGAATCGTCGCGGCGCTCGTCGCCACGGCCACCTGGATCGCGGCCTTGGTGCTCGGATTCATGCCGGTCTCGTCGTCGCGGCGCTCGTCGTCCTTCTTCGACGGTTCTGCCTCGGTCTTCAACGCGTTGCTGGTGATGTGGTGGATCGCGATGTGGGCTTGGACGGCGCGCATCGCGACGGTCGTTGCGACGCCGGCCTGGGTCGACGCGTCGGCCTTGTCCGCGGCTGCCGCGGCAAGGCGTCGCGCAGCACGCAAAGCTTCTTCCGACGGATGGTTCTGCAGACACGAACCCAGCGCGGTGAGCGCTTGCCCCAGCTGTTTGGGCCACTGTTTCTCGGGATCGAGCGCCCAGAGTGCGCTGACGAGTTGTTCGGTGGCGATCTGGGCGTCGAAGATACGCAGCGACAGATCGGCGTTGGTGACGCTGAGCAGTCGAGCGGCGTCGTTGCGATCCAACCAGTCGTCGATCATCAGGGCAGTGCTGCCGAGCCGGTCCAGCCTCTTGCGCAGCAGTTCGATGTTCCGGTCCTTCTTGTTCGACGCGACCTCGAGCACGTCGATGCACGACGCGCGCAGCGCCCGCACCAACCGCTGGAGCTCCACCCGCGGCCGGTCGGGCAGGATCACCGTGCGCACGACGAGTGACACCGCAACGCCGACGACGATCGACGCGGCGAGCATCGGTATCTGACCGGGCGTCGCGCGCAGGAACAGGGCGAAGAAGTAGCAGATGAACGCGACCATTCCGAGCGCAGTGCCCCGCGGTCCGTACCGACGAACCCACACGGCCGCGAACAGAACGACGATGAATCCGACGTCGGCTATCTTCCCGAACTGCGACAGCACCGCCGACAGCGTGACCGCACCGATCGCGGGGAAAACGAGCAGAAGCGTCGTGACGACGCGGCTGCGTTGGTCCTTGTCCTTCACCGCCGCCGACGATTGCATCGCGACGACGGTGCCGATCATGGCGACGGTGATCGGCTGGCCGAGTGCCGCCGAGCTGGGTAGGAGCACCAGCATCGCGAGGACGACGGTGACGGTCGTCGCGGTCGCCGACCGCAGACGCAACCGACCGGGATCCGAGACGGCGAAAAATCGCGTGAGTGCGCTGCGCGCCCGTGCGTGCATAGTTGGACCGGAGACCGACTATTCGCGCACGGGCGCAGAGCGCCTCACAGCCGGCGCCGTCGAGTGCGGCAGCAACCGGCTCATGTCGTCGGGAAGGAGCAGGTCGACGACGACGGAATCGTCGAACCGATACGGCTGCGTCAGCAGTACGCCCGCCAGATGCTTTCGTAGACGCGACATCTCGGCGCGGACGGTGATAGCTCTTCCGTCGTCGCCGAACAGGTCGGCGGCCATCTGCGCGGCAGTTCGCCCACCTCGGTACGTCGCGAGGAGGTACAGGATCTCCGCGTGCCGCGGCGTCGGCTCGTGTGTCCATTCGCCGACCTCGCTGCGAATTCGCACTCGGGTCTGCTGCGGCTGACGTAGGTCGATCGTCACCGTCGTGGAATCGACAGTGTCGTCCCCCGAACCCGTCGGGCGTACGAGCCAGCCGCCGGGAAGCGGTTCGAAGTCGCATACACCGAGCTGCGGCATCCAGAACCGTCCCGCGCCGAGGTCCTCGGGCAGGAGGATGCGATTGCGCAGCGCCACGGATTCGACCGCAGCCACCCATCCGTTGGAGTCGACGGCGAGCGCCGGCGCCTGCAGTCGTGCCAGCATCGGCGCTGCCACCGAGCGGAGACGGTCCAGATGCTGCCGATGATGTTCACGCAGTTGCGATTCCGCGAGACGCGCAATGGCGTCGACGAGAGCCAGTGTCGTCGGATGTACCGTGCTCGCCGGACCGCTGACGTCGACCGCGCCGATGACGTGCCCGGTGCGCGGATCCTTGATCGGCGCACCCGCGCACGTCCACGGATGATGGCTGCGCACATAGTGTTCCGCGGAGAAGATCTGCACGGCACGCCTGGACACGAGGGCGGTACCGATCGCGTTGGTACCGACGGAATCCTCCGCCCAACTGGCGCCTTCGACGAATCCGAGACCGTCGGCACGACCGAGGACCGACGTGGATCCGCTGCGCCACAGGACGCGTCCGTGCCGATCGGCGACGACGAGAATGTTGTCGCCGTCCTGGACGACCGACTCGAGTCCCCGGCCGAGGTCGTCGAGGATGTCGAACAAACCCGATTCCCGACGGCTCAGTTCGAGATCGGACGTGTCGATCTGCGGCGACTGCACGCTGACTTTCTCGGGGTCTATACCGAGTGTCCGTAGCCGCCGCCAGGAATCACCGATGACTTCCCGCGGGCGCGCGGGCGACTTGCCGCCGGTCATGGTCGCGTCGTACACCGCACTGAGAATCTGCGCGTAGCGGCGCGGATCCTCACCGGCCGCCAGCGCAGGTTCTGGGCCTGTCGACTGTGTCATCACCGGCAATTGTGCGCCAGCTCACAAACCGATGTAAAGCCAGGGCCGTCGAATGCACACCTCATCGATAGACGAGACCGCCGTCGATCAGCGGTGCCTGCCCGGTCATGTAGTCCGAATCCGGGCCTGCCAGGTAGGACACGAATGCCGCGACGTCGTCGGGCGTCTGCGCGCGTCCGAGCGCGATGCCGCCGACGAACTTGTCGTAGGTCTCACCTTCTTTCGCACCGGTCAGCTCGGCGAAACGCTTGTCGATGGTCACCCACACATGATCGACCGCCGCGAACACCTGATCGCGATCGGTCACGTCGGCGACGAAAGTCGTTGCCCGACGCCCGATGTCACGAACCTCCTGCGCGACGGCGTCGATCTTGTCCGATGCCACGTCGACGAGCGCGATGTCGTGCCCGTCGCGGGCGAGGCGAAGTGTGATGCCGCGGCCGATTCCCTGACCGGCTCCGGTGACGAGTGCGACTGTCATTTCTCTCCTTCGGCTGGAGTTACCAGAACCTTCATCTTGTTACCCGCGTGCAGTGCCTCGAAACCGTCCTCGACCACGCCGTCGAGCGCGATCTTGTCCACCCATCCGGTCGTGTCGTACTGCCCGCGTGCCATCAGATCGATGACGGCGTCGTAGTCGGCCGAGGTGTAGCAGAGCGAACCTTGGATGCGAGATTCGTTCACGACGAGCTTCTGAAGCGTTGTGGTCAAGGGCTTTTCGTAGATCGCGACGCTGACCAGCGGCTTGCGCGCACCGATGCAACTCAGTGCCGTCTCGACGGCCGGTTGCACACCGGCTGCGTCGTAGATCGCGTCGGCGCCGCGACCGTCCGTGGTGTCGGCGATGAACGCAGGCACGTCGAGTGTCGTGGGATCGAGCGTCTTCGCGCCGAGCGCTTCGATCGATGCGCGACGCGTCGGCGACGGCTCGACCACGTACACGTCGTCGAGTCCTTTGCCGCGCAGCGCAAACCACAGTCCGATCCCGATCGGCCCTGCACCGAACACCATCGCGGTGTCGTCGGGCGTCGGGTCGCCGAGCGTTGCGGCATGGAACGCGACGGACATCGGCTCCACGAGCGCGCCCAGTTCGAGCGAAACATTGTCGGGCAGCTGGTGAATCATGTTCGACGGCACCACCGTGTATTCGGCCATCCCGCCGTCGGACATCAGTCCGTGGAATCCGATGTGCTGACAGATGTTGTAGTTGCCGGCTTTGCACGGACCGCAGTGGCCGCACCGGTAGAGCGGCTCGATGGCGACGCGGTCACCGATCTTCGCATTTCTGACTCCGGCGCCCACCTCGGTGACCGTTCCGGAGAACTCGTGCCCGAGCACCAGCGGCAACTGCTGATGCGTCAGCGGATGCGGTTCGGTAGGAACGAAGATCGGACCGGCGTAGTACTCGTGCAGGTCGGTACCGCAGATGCCGTTGAACCCGACTCGAACCTTCACCTCACCTTCACGGGGCGAAGGCTCGGGCACATCGGCGATCTCCACCTTGTTCGGACCGTAGTAGACGGCAGCGCGCATCGGTTCACTCCTCACCGGTTGATTCGATGAACACATGTCTATGTGACCTGACCCACAAGCGACAGGGTTGCAGCCCGTTGCAGTCCTTCGATCGCCCGGTCGGCGGATGGTGCTATGGTCGGCGTTGTTCTGACACGGGGTGCGTCCTACCTGAGGATGCTGAGATCACACCCGTCGAACCTGATGCAGTTAATGCTGACGAAGGGATGTCAAGGCGATGGTTACGCCTGTGCACTCGGCGGATTCTGTCCGCCACACGGACCGCATGTGGGACGCAACAAGCTCGTTGCGCACCGCTATCGACGGACTCGAGTTCCTCGAGCAGCTCGGTCACGGAACGTTGCCGCTCGACGCGTTCCGCTTCTACATCGAGCAGGACCGGCTCTACCTGGCCGGATACACCAAGGCGCTGGCCATTCTCGCATCGCGGGCGCCCGACGCGACCACGGCCGCGTTCTGGGCGACATCGGCGGCCAGCGCTGTCGACGAGGCATCTCTGCACGAACAACTGTTGTCCGGCAGTGCGCTCCCTCCGTCGGACGCGCGCGTCGAGCATTCACCGACGTGCCTCGGCTACACCTCCTACCTGATCGCCACTGCAGCCACCGAGCCGTATCCGGTCGCGGCCGCAGCAATTCTGCCGTGCTTCTGGATCTACGCCGATGTGGCGGCGCGGTTGGCGGGTGCAGCACAGGACGTGCTGGCACGGGATCCCGAGCACCCGTACGCCCGATGGGTGTCGACGTACGATTCCGACGAGTTCCGCGACATCGTCTCCGCCGCAAGAACTCTCGTCGACGAGGCGGCCGATGGAGCGACCGAGGCACAGCGCGAGGCAATGGTCGACGCGTTCGTGATCGCCACTCGATACGAGCTGTCGTTCTGGGACACAGCCTTGCATCCGACGCCGTGGTCGCACTCGCGATCGGCGGTGGCGTTGTGAAAAAGCTTCTTGCACTTGCTGTGTCGGCCGTGTCTATCGCGGGACTCACC
This sequence comes from Rhodococcus sp. BP-261, assembly GCF_019835205.1. Taxonomy (NCBI): domain Bacteria; kingdom Bacillati; phylum Actinomycetota; class Actinomycetes; order Mycobacteriales; family Nocardiaceae; genus Rhodococcus; species Rhodococcus sp. BP-261. The sequence continues at coordinate 118,268 of NZ_JABUCO010000015.1, forward strand.
GCGTGCGCACAGTCGAACGATTCCGACACGATCCGGTTCGCACTCGACTGGACACCGAACACCAACCACACCGGACTGTACGTTGCGCTGCAGGAAGGCTACTTCGCCGACGCCGGTCTCGACGTCGAGGTGCTGCCCTACAACAACACCTCGCCCGACACGCTCGTCGATTCGGGCAACGCCGAATTCGGCATCAGCACGCAGAGTTCGACGGCGTTCGCGAAAGCCGCAGGCGCACAGATCGTCTCGGTGCTCGCACCGCTGCAGCACTGGGCGACGGGCATCGGAGTCAAGGCCGATCGCGACGACGTCCCGAGCCCGAAGGCGTTGGACGGAAAGACGTACGCGGGCTTCGGTGACACCGGCGAGCAGGCGACGCTGAGGCAGGTCGTGCGGAACGACGGCGGCGCGGGCGACTACGAGACCGTCGTGCTCGGCACATCCGCCTACGAAGCCGTCTACTCCGGCACCGCCGACTTCACCGTGTCCTACTTCGCGTGGGAAGGCATCGAGGCCGAGCACAGCGGCACGCCGATGAAGTACTTCGACTACACCGACTACGGATTTCCCGACGCGTACGCGATCACCATCAGCGGCAACGAGAACTGGCTGGCCGACAACCCCGACGAGGCGAGAAAGTTCGTCCAGGCGTTGCAGCGCGGCTATCAACTCGCAGCCGACGATCCGCACCGCGCCGCACAGGACGTCATCGACGCCAACCCCGGCGCGTTCACCGACGAGAACCTCGTGTTCGAGAGCCAACAGATGCTCGCCGACAGTTACATGAAGGACGCGTCGGGAACCGTGGGCACGCAGAACCTCGAGAAATGGGCGGCCTACTCGAAGTTCCTCTACGACAACGGTGTTCTCGTCGACGAGTCCGGCGCGCCGCTGACGTCGGAACCCGATTGGTCGACGTACTTCACCGATGACTACCTCGCCGATCAGTAGCACAGCCGAGTCGTCGTCACCCCGTGCCCGACGGGTCCTGACGCTCGTTCGGTGGGCGCTGCCGTCGGCGACGATCGTCGTCGTGCTGGTCGCCGCATGGCAGATCTACGTCTCGGTCTCCGGCATCAGGCCGCAGGTGCTGCCGTCGCCGACACGGATCCTGACGCAGGGCTGGGCACATCGCGACGCGATCGCGACGAACGCCGCAGCCACGCTGCAGGTCACGATCGTCGGATTCGCGGTGTCGCTCGTCGTGGCCTGGGTTCTGGCTGTGGCCGTCGACTTCTCGCCGTGGCTGCGCCGGGCCGTCGTCCCGCTGTTCGTGGTGTCGCAGACGTTGCCGATCATCGCCATCGCGCCGCTGCTCATCATCTGGTTCGGATTCGGACTGCTCCCGAAGATCCTCGTCATCGCGCTGGCAACGTTCTTCCCGATGGCCATCGGTTTGATCGAAGGCTTCACCGCCACCGACCGCGACGCCCGTTCACTGCTGGCCAGTATGGGCGCGAGTCGGTGGCAGCAGTTCCGCTACGTGCGACTGCCGTCGGCGATGCCCCGGTTCTTCACAGCACTGCGTATCGGCATCACGTACGCGGTCGTCGGCGCGATCTTCGCCGAATATGCCGGCGCCAGTGCAGGACTCGGCATCTACATGGCCCAGCAGAAGAACTCGTTCCGCACCGATCTCGTATTGGCCGCAGTGGTCGTGACGGCCGTCATCAGCGTCGCACTGTTCCTGCTCACGTACGCCGTCGAACGCGTCGTCGCGCCGTGGGCGCTGGATCGGAGGACGTCATGACGCATGTGCACCTGTCCGGTCTGACGAAGTCCTTCGGCGACCGCACCGTTCTCGACGGCGTCGATTTCGATGTGGCACAGGGAGAATTCGTGTCGGTCATCGGCCCGAGCGGATCCGGTAAGAGCACGATCTTCAACGTCATCGCCGGGCTGGATACGCCGGACTCGGGAATCGTCGACGCGCCGACCTGCGCGTACATGCCACAGAAGGACCTGCTGTTCCCGTGGCGGTCGGCGCTGGAGAACACCACCCTCGGCCTCGAAGTCCAAGGCGTCGACAAGAAAGACGCTCGCCGACGCGCACGCGAGCTGTTCCCGATCTTCGGACTGGGTGGGTACGAGAACGCCCGTCCCGCCGAGATGTCCGGTGGCATGCGGCAACGCGCAGCCCTGCTGCGGACCGTCGTGCAGGGCCGTGAGGTTCTCCTGTTGGACGAACCGTTCGGCGCACTCGACTCGTTGACGCGGACGACGATGCAGGGCTGGCTGCAGAACGTCTGGCTGCAGTACCGGTGGACCGTACTGATGATCACACACGACATTCGCGAAGCGGTCTATCTCTCGGATCGCGTGATCGTGTTGTCGGACAAGCCTACTCGCGTGCGCCGCCAGGTAGAGGTGCCGCTCGCCAGACCGCGCGCGCTCGACGTCGTCACGTCGCCGGAGTTCGCGAAGGTCGAGTCCGAGCTGATGGACGTATTGATCAGTTCGTACTGATCAGTCGACGCACGGGATGTTGCCGTCCACCTGCACGCCGACGGCAGGCGGGTCGTCGACCTCGGTCGTCGGATCCGCGTCGGGCGCAGGGGTTTCGGCTGTGGCGGCAGGTTCCTCGGGTGCGGGATCGAGAATTCGCGCGGTCTCCGAGCGCAAGCGATCGACGTCGACGATGTTCACGTCCTGGCCGTCGACCGTCTCGTAGCCTTCGACGGGGAGTGTGAAGAAGTCGATCTCCCCGTCCACGATGCTGCCGGCCTGCGAGACGAGTGAGACCGGATCGAGGTCTCTGTCGATGACGATGTCCTGCTTCGTCCCAGCGACGAGAGCACGCAGTTCCCCGAGATTGCCGAGAATGCCGGATTCCTTCAGTTTCGACATGACTCCGGCGACGAACGCCTGCTGACGGCGAGTGCGGTCCAGGTCGCCGTCGACCAGGCCATGGCGTTGCCGCACGAACGACAATGCTTGCGACGCATCGAGAGTCTGGGTGCCTGCCGGGAAGCGTGCACCCGAATACTCGTCGTCGACGGCGTCGTTGAGGCACACCGGGATCGGACCGACGGCGTTGGCGATGTCGTAGAAGCCGAGCAGGTTGACTTCCGCGAAATGATCGATCGGGACCTGCAACAGGCGCTGTACTGCCTGGAGCGTGGAGCGACGGCCCTCCTCGCGCGCCTGCCGTTCACGAGACGCCGGATCGGTCACACCCTCGTCGAACAGCGCGGAGTCGGCGTCTGCCTTCGCCAACCCGTAGGCCTCCTTGATCTTTCGCTTACCGTAGCCGGGCACGTCGACGTAGTCGTCCCGCGGGATCGAGATCGCCTTCGCCCGACCACCGTCGCCCGGAAGATGAAGGAGGAGAAGCGTGTTGGTGTTGTAGCCGCCGACGTCGCTGTCTCCGGCGTGAAGCTCATCGGTGACGAACGACGGCGGAAGGTCGTTGCCGTCCATGTCTTTTCGACTGTCGAGTCCGATGAGCAGGATGTTGGTGTCTTCGCCGTTCAGGCTCGGATCGTTGTCCGGGAGCTCCGCCAGAGCGTTCGACGTCGTCAGCCCCGTCGTCGCTTCTCGATACACTGCCCACCCGACACCGCTGACGACCAGTGACGACACCGCGGCCAGCCCCACCAACCCACGACTGGCGTGAACGAGCAAGCGCTGTGTATGGGTCGCCCGATGACGACCGGCCGACACTCGATGTCGCCCGGCTTTTCGAGAACGGCCGGTCCCATCGAGAAGCACTCGACGAGGTTAACCGAGACCGCGCCCCAGGGTGGCCGCGAGGTCAGCGACGGCCGCCCTGGCCGAGGCAAGCGAGTCCTGTGCCTGCGGAATCAACGAACTCATCGCCGGCACCCGGGCCGCGAGTGTGAGGTCGACGAGTACGACGTGCACCTGCATCCCGAGCGCTGTGCCCAGCACCTGCTGCAGCTGCGGAACGGTGTGGTCGGCACCTTCGTCCGGAGTGCCCGGACCGTATTGGTTCCCACGGCTCGACACGACGACGACATGCTTGCCTTCGAGCGGCCGCGTGGGTGCGTCGAAAGGAACGGTGATCCCGGGAACGTGGATGTAGTCGATCCACGCCTTGAGAGTCGACGGCACCGACCAGTTGTACATCGGTGCCCCGATGACGACGACGTCCGCCGAGACCACCTCGTCGATCAATTCCTTCTGCAGCGCTTCGGCCTCGGGTGGCGCTACTTCCTCCGCCGTGCGCAGATGCGGTGCCCAGTGCAAGGCGGACGTCGGAAGATGCGGCAGTGCATCGCGATGCAGGTCGCGGTAGATGACCGAATGGTCGGCACCGAGGGAATGCCACACGTCCGAGAAATGAGCGGTGACCGCCCGGCTCACCGAATGACTCAGGTCGGCAGACGAATCGAGATGCAGCAACTGCGGCACGGACGGCTCCTTGATCCGGGGGTAGGTAACTACAGACTATGCCCAGTAGTCTTCCCGCTTATGGATCACCGGTACATCGCGAGCGCACTGTCCGCCGAGGATTCACGCGCAGTCGACGCCGTGGTCGCCGGACTGGACGGTCGAACCCCCGACATCGCTGTCGACGGTGTCTCACTCGACATCGACGAGCCTGCGCGACGCGCCGTCGTCGAACTGCTCCGGCAGCTCGCGTCGGGAACCGCGGTCACCGTAGGACCCGTCGGCGAATTGCTGACGACGTCTCAGGCCGCCGAGATCCTGGGTGTCTCGGACACGTACGTGCGCAGGCTGGCCGACGCAGGCGACCTCGCCATCGAAATGCGCGGCACACACCGCAGATTCAAGCTCGAGGACCTCGTACGGCTGCGTGAGAAGTTCAAACGCGACCGCTAGCCCGCCTCCCGCCCGAGCAATCCGGATTGCAGGGTCAGGAGGTCACGGAATGCCTCGCCCGACGCCCGCCACAGCTGTTCACCGTCGATGTAATCGACGCCCAACAGGTTGACGTCGCCTCGAAATGCGCCGACGTCGACCGACAGCTTGCGCACGATGGCCGACACGTCGCGATCCAGGTAGCCGGAATCCGAACGTTCGAGTTCACGGAACCGCGCTGAGAAATGGTCTGCAGAGATGCGCCGGTCGACGAACTGAGCCACCAGGATCACGAATCGCGACGCGTGCAACGACGGAGAACGAAACGATTGCTCCACGACACTGCCTTCCCCGGTCGACGACCCCATTCATCGCCGCCATCGAATCTCGTCGGTTCGAATCGAGGACAAGGGGCGTGCACGGACCGCGACGACGTCGTCGGTTCGCGGTGATCGAGGGGTGTCGACGATTCGGTTCTTTCATTATTCGGAACTTCACCCACGATAACGACGTGAAACCGACCCGAAGCCCGTTACCACGGATCCTATGACCGATCACAACACACTGCGCGCGACAGTTGTGAGGGGCCGTCACGATGGCAATTAATTCGGTGGCGCGCGGTGGCGCGTCTGTCGCATGATGGTCAGCGTCACGAACCGAGGCGGCCGCGAAAGGAGTGGGACTATGACGGTATCTGCCAACGATGTTGTCGTTCCGCGTATTTCGCGTGGCGACGCGCCCGTTCTCTTCATCTAGCGAATTCGATTTCGCTTTCTTTTCACCGCCTGCAGTGATGCTCGTCGAGCTCTGCAGCGTGCGGTCATGCTGTCATGCAAGGAGTTCACATGTACGTGTACGAAAACTTGGTTCGTGACCACGAACTGAGAGTTGCGAAGTCACTCGAACGATACGAGCTCAGGAAACACGGGAGGTCCAGAACGTCGTCCGACGGCCTGGCGCTCTTCGCCGCTGCCCGACGGCTCGTCGCCAGCACCGGCCGGCCGGACTCGGCATCGATGGTCCGTGGCAGCGGGTAGACGGGGTGGATGGTTCATTCATGCCGCTTGCCGGCGGGGGTGTTCGCGTGAATGGCGCATTCATACGATCTGTCAGCGTGGATGGTTCATCGATGCGGACACTCCGCCGCCGCCGCGGCCGGTTCGGGTATGGATGGTTCGTGGCAGCGGGTAGACGGGGTGGATGGTTCATTCATGCCGTTCGCCGGCAGGTTTTATGTTTGGGTGTGGAATGCAGAACACCCCGCAACCGTGGGTTGCGGGGTGTTCTGTGATGTTGTGCACGGCGGTGTCCTACTCTCCCACACCCTGTCGGGTGCAGTACCATCGGCGCTGGAGGGCTTAGCTTCCGGGTTCGGAAT
>NZ_JABUCO010000016.1:0-122526 GCF_019835205.1 Rhodococcus sp. BP-261
CACCCTTCGTCGGCCTGCATATTTTGCAGTCAGAGAGCAGAAACCGCAACAGATACCGACGTAAGACCAGGTCGCGGGCGTACCCGTGCAGTAGGTCCGTCGCATGCGCGCACTCGTCGAAAGCATCCGCCGCAGTGCGGACCGAGCGTGTTTGTGCAGGTAGGAGTAGATTTCGGAGACACGAGGGCTCGTTACACGCAGAGGAGCTATTCGCAGAATATGCGAATGACGGAACTACTACTTGACATAAGGTTTATTATCGGCAGTTCAGTAATGTTGCGCCGCAGCACATTTAATGATCTATTGTCATAACCTCAGCACGCTAGCCGCGACCGGCTATCATCGTACGCGTGTCGCGTCGCTGCTTGATTCCGGCGAAACCAGCACCGATTCCTCCGATGCCGTCTCCGACCGGTGAGCCCGTACGTAAGGCTGCACTTTGAGCGCAGCAACCGCCTTGCTGACCGCGGGCACCACGTCATCGAAGCATGCAATGCTCGGCTACTAGCCGGCCCCGATCCACCGAATCGTCACTGTGACAATTCAAAGCCAGGCAATGGTAAGCCGATTGCGTGGCGTTGCAGCGATCTCCGCGCCGATCGGGCGTCGAACCGATGTGCGGCGTGTCGGCGTCACCGATCAACAGCCGGTGTCGGCGCCAAGCGTCAGGTGTCTGCTGTTCCGTCTTCTGGACGTGTTGGAGATGTCGCGAGCAGCGCGCGTATCTCCGTCGGGGTGAGCCGGGCGGCGGCGTCCAGGTCGACCAGACCAGCGCGGTACCCCTGGTTCATCGCCTCCCGGTCCGCCTTGTAGGTGCGGACGGTGTGCGCGATCAGCGGAGCCACTTGTAACCTGTCGATCCGCTCGTTCAACCGCCCGAACGTGTTGTCGTTCATCGATACTCCTTGTTCGTTGGCTCTCGCGGTTCAGCTCGTCGAGGGCCCCTGTGCGGTGGCGGGTGAATAGACCACGACGCCGGCTTCTTTCACCCAGGTCTCGTCGTCACCACCGAGGTGTTCGATCAATAGCTCGACTGTCGGAATGTTCTCGGCGAGTGGGTGATCGAAGGCGGCGCGGGCGTTTCGCGCGCAGATAGTCCGATCGGAGCCGGGCGTGTACAGGGCGTCGATGACGAATCCCGGAGTAAATCGTCCACCCATGGGGTCGCCGCCGCCCACTGCGGCGACGCGGCCGCGCCACCACCGGGTCAACGCCCGAGCTCGAGTGATGTCAGCGGGCGCTTCGACGTCGAGGATCGTGAACTTGTCGTACCCGGAGGATGCGAGGTCGGTCAACAGCCGCGGACCGAGCCCGGGCCAGCTGAAAGTTCCCTCCAACACGACGTTCTCGCCTCTGCCGACGCAGATGTCGGTGATCGCATCGAGCAGCTTCGTCGACTCGCTGTGCACCAGGGTCGCGAGCTCGCGCGGCAGTACCCGATATCCGTCGGGCAGTATGCGGGCGAGCAGGTCGTCGTAGACGCCGGCGTCGAGTGCGTCGCACAGCAGGTAGTCCTTGACGCGGTCGGCGTCCAACACCCGCCACCCCCGGCCTGCGAGGTGTCGGCGTTCCACACTCGACGACTTACCGACACCAGGTGGCCCGGCGGTCGCGAGCGCTAGGCACTGGCGACCGATGCTGACCTCGGTCTGCCCGGACAGATACGCCTCGACGATCCCGTCGCGGGTCCGTCGACGCGGCACCGGATCGAAGATGTTGATCGAGGCGCGTGGTCCGTCCTTGTCGAGCACCCCGCCCGGTCGGCACCACGCCTCGAGTTCTACGGAGACCGATGTTGCCGAATCAGCGGGCATTCGCCTGCGCACGTCGATCAGCGGTGGCGTCGAGGAGGGCGCGATAGTCCTCGTCGCTCAACAGGTCACCGGCGCGTTCGATCTGATCCCAGCTGCCGCGGACATAGCTCTCCCCGATCGGATCATCATCGGCGTCGTGTCCGTAGGTGTAGTCCCACGCGGTCAGCTCGGCCATCATCGCGTCGCGATCGATGAGCTGAGCGGCGTGTTCGAGTAACACCTCGCGCGGGCTTCGCCGACGCGCCCAGGGCTGCAGACGAAGCTTCTTGACGATCCGGCTCACCTCCGGCTGAGCGACACCGAGATTGGCGGCGATCACTCGCTGCGGGATCCCGGCATCGACGGCGTGCGCGACCGCCCTCAACAGCCGCAGCTGCAGCAACTCCCGCTGCGCGGGAATCGACCGAAGATCCCGCTCCAAGTCCGGCATCAACGCCATCGCAACCACCTCCACAAGCACTTATACAAAATAGTATCACCGTTAAGGGCGTACTCCACGCTCGGACCTCATCTGGGCGACGGTAGAGCACGCATGCGGCAGGCGGGTTCGCGGCTCGACGCGTTCCCGGGTAAACCAGGACGCTGACCGTGGGACGGCTCGCAAACCCCAGGACTTCCTGACAACATCCCGGGCCCTCGCGTGCGTGCCTACAGGTTCAGTTCGTCACGATTTCTTGACGTGCATTCGTCGAGATCCCCCACTCGTGCTGTACGCCCTGACCGCCGCACCTCAGCGACGTTCGCCGGTTTGGCTGTCCCTGTTCGGCCGTCGGGGCAATCTCACTCGGCGAGTTGGACCGCTGTGTGCGCCCGATATCCACGGACGCAGCCGGGCGGCGGACGATGAACCGGGCGTACGACAACGATGTCGAACGCCTGCGATGGAGCTCGGGTGTTCTGTGTTCGGACAGTGTTTGACACAAGTTTCGCCGGACCCTGACGCTCTGCTCCGCAGTGATGTGATGGCGATGTGGGTAACGGTGTCGAAGATGCAGCGATGGATGCTGTGTGGTTTTCGGGCGGAGGAGGCGAACGCGGCTGGCTGCGGTCTCGGTGGTGATCGATGGGCGTCGCCGCGTTCTGGGTTCGCTGCTCGGGGTGCTGGTGGTGGTGTATGCGGCGGCGGTCTGTATGTCGTGGTGGGATACTGCCGGCGCGGTCGGGGAACTGTGGGCGGCGGCGATTGCCGCGGTCGGGCTCGTGATGTTGGCGCCGCGGCGCCTCGGCGCGGTGCGGCATGGCATCGCGGTGGTGTGCGCGGCTGTAGCTCCGCCGGTGTCGATGCTGTTTCACGTGCAACTCGCCGGGCAGGTGTGGGCGTTGATTCCGGCGATGTTCCTCGCGTTGTATCTGCGTGCGGTCTATCGGCCGGTCCCCGCACGAGTGCTGTGCGCCGGGGTGGCGGCGGTGTCGACGACAGCGTTGCTGATCTCCCCAGCCCCTGCACCGATGCTGTGGCCGGCGTTGTGGGTGGTGTGCATCCTGGGCGCCGCGGAGCTGTTCGGGGCGTTGGGCGCCGAGCTGATCACTGATGCTCTGCGTGATCCGTTGACCTCGGTGTGGAACCGGGCCGGCGCCAGATACGCCGCCGACCGCCTGATCGCTCGCGCGGCCCGCCGGTCTCAGAATGTTGCGGTGATCGTCTTCGACGTCGACGACTTCAAAGGCATCAACGACCGGCACGGCCACCTCGCCGGCGACCGGATACTGACCGATCTGACCGACGCGTGGACAGCGAAAGCACCCACCGGGAGCGTGATCGCGCGCCTGGGCGGGGACGAGTTCGTCGTGATCGTCGCCGGATACGACCGCATCCAAGCGCAAGAGCTCGCCGCCGCACTGATGGACGGCCTTGCGATCGGTGTCACATCCGGGATCGCAGTCGGCCCGCCGACCGAGAACGCGCTTGCCGCGTTGCTCGCCGAAGCCGATAGGGCGATGTACCAGAATAAATCGCCCGCGCGGCGCCGCTGAACCCAGCCGCGGCGCCACGCAATATCGGACCGGTTCACTTCCCACCGTGTCGAGTTCGTCTGGGTGGTCTGCTTCAATTCTTCATGAGCGAAAACAACGACGGCGTCGAAACCGGCCGCACTGTTGGTGACAGAGTACAAATGCGACGGACCAGCGCCGAGCAGGAGGCGGGGACGATCGTCGAGGATTTCGCCGGATCGCTGTGCTCCGGTGATGCGCTGGGGCGGACGTGGGCGCGGCCCAAACGGTGGGCAATCGCCTTGGATTCGGGCACCCTGGTCTTCGCCGACGACAGCGAACTGACGTAGATGTATCCCGTTCTGATTTCGCTGTTGATCGCCTCGGCGATCGTCCTCGTTGTGGGTGTTCCGATCCTCCTCGTCGACGCGGTGGTCCGTATCGTCGCGTCCGTCCGCCGGCGCGCGAGGTAGGCACTGCCTCAGGCGTTGGAGGTGTTGTCGTGCACTATTGGGGCCGCACTTCGTGGTTCGGCGATCGACCCCACGTGCCTGCGCCCTTCGCGAAGCCCGGAGCAGGCTGCGCTGCCGCCGGCACATCCAATCGAGTCGCCGATGGTGTGCGGGCGAGGGTTCGGGCGGCAACGTCCCCGGGGAAACTGTCATGCAGGGCGCACAGCGGCCACCGGTTGCCAACGGCGGTTCGGTGACGGTCCGATCCACGGCTCTGCTCGCGGTGTTTCGCCGTCGTCTCCGATTGAACGAAGGCATCGCCTGACACTCCCCCTTTCAACCCACCCATACAGCAGTTGACCACCGGACAAGCACTGAGAGGGTCGATGAAGGCAACGCCGGAACACCATAAGCCCACGTCTAAGCCCATACGTATGGCCATATGCATGGCCGCATCGACGGCTGAGGGGCGGTAGTGTTGTGAGACAACGGATGCCGGACCATGAGGCGGTTCGGTCACGGATCGTGGATGCCGGTTCGTTGTCGATACCGCGCAACTGGCGAGCACCCTGGGTGTTGGGCAGTGCATCCGACACCACGATCCCGGTGGGATGTCGGACGTCAGACCGAAATCTGTTCCTGGAGATGGTTATTCATCGTTCGGATGCACCCGTTCGTACGTGATGTTCGAGATGACCGGTGGTGGTGCGACGGAGGACCGCGACGCAGCTGGTGTCGATGGTTGCTGCGGCGAGTTCTTCGAGCTCGAGCGCGGTACACAGCGACAATTTGATCTTGCTGTAGCAGATGTCGATTGCGGCGGGGTGTGTGCAGCGTCTGAGGAGGAGCAGCCGGCCTCCCCCTCAGACGGCCGACCACCCCTCCGCATCGTTAGATGCAGGGAGGAAACAACTGGTTCCCCTGCTTTCGGGGTAATTTTCAAAACATCGCCAGTTGGCCGGCCGCGGGCATTGTTCGAGTGCGCCCGCGGGCGTGTGCTGCTGGGCGACGAGCAGCAGGCGGCGCCGTAGTGGACGCGGGGGCTGTGGTTTCGGCGAGTCCGATGCCGGCGCGGTTGGCCAGCACTGCGCGTACGTAGAGACGCCGGGCATGCTCCTGGCGACCGCCCTCGCTGTCGCGGCTCTGCCACTGCTTCTTCCATGCCGTCGAGCCTGCCTGGGGCGTCGCGAGTGCGCGGTCGGTGAGCCGATCGAGCAGAACGTCGATTTTGTCGGTCAGAGTCTGTGCGAGCTCGTCGAGCACCGTCTCCGGTATCCCGGCGACCGCGGCAGGCTCCCTCTCGCTCATGTCCGCATGCTAAACCGACCCACTGACACACAACATGGGACACGCGGCACCGGTCAGGTACCCCGGGTCCGAGCCGTACTCAGAGGGCCGAACGTCAGTGGTCGGTCGGTCGGCCGGGACGTGGGAGGGTCCGGCTCGGAAGGCGGTCACTGCTGCCACCGTCGGGATCAGGGTTCGACAGGGCGATCGCCACCGCGGTCGACCGTACGATCTCCTGTTGCAGCGGCGGGCCGATCAGGGTACGGATTCGCATGGACGCGAGTATGTGACGTGGCACCGACACCTATGTCTGCAGTGGGTGAACGTCGAGGTAGGCGGAACCAGACGGGTGGGTAGTGCGTCCAAGTCGATGTGGAGGACGACCCCGAATACCGGCAGGCACTGCTCGACGACGGGCGCGATCCCGATGACCCGCGCGTGCGGACTGCCATCGCCGACGTTGTCGGGCTTCTCAAGCAGATCGCCGAGGAGGAATTTTCCGGCGCCGACCCGGTGATCCCCTACGCCGAGCAGGCATTGATGCACAACACGATCGCCGACGCGCTCGAGCACATCCGGCAGGAGTCCGCCGGCGAGGCGACCCGGCCGCACCACCGCGGCGTGGTGGCAGGCCACCTGTCCCGTCATCGCAACACACCCACCCCGCAGCGAGATCGAGGGGCGTCATGACCGCGTTGATCGTGCTCACCGTCGACTTCGACAATGCCGGATATTCGATCATGGCGACCCTGACCGAGGGCGGCTGGGTCGAGCGGCTGGCCTTGACCCGGGGCGGCACGAGCGAGTGGAAGCACGGCCAACATCCGAGCGAGGTCATCGACGATGCGCTGTCCCAATGCATGGTCGCCACCGGCCGCCGGCTCGGTGTGTTGACCCCGCCCGAGCAGATCGTCATCACCTATCCGCAGTATTGGTCCTCGGAGTGGATCGACGATGCGGTCGGCGCGATCACCTGTGCTGCGTATCCCCCGGGCGCGGTATACGTGCGCGCCCGGCCGACACCACGCACCTGGTGACGACGCAGCAGAACAGCCTGCGTCTCATTACGCACACTTTCAATACTCGCCCCAGTTCGACAGGCGTGAACCTGCCTGATGTCGCCTGCTGGCGTTGACGCTCACCGGTAGGCGCTTCTCGGGAGTCAGTGGTCGGGTGGGCCGGTGTCCAGGACGTCGGCGAGATAGTCCTCGTCGAACCGCTCGAACCCGATGTCGTCGACAGTGAACAGTGACAGTGCGGGGTCGGGTGGGGTGCGGGCGTCCTCGCGGGCAGCGAGCCATTCCCGCCAGACGATGCGTTCGGCGCGGTGGCGCACGATCCGCGCCCGCACTGCTGCGGTCAGGCCGTGTCGGTGGCCGATGTCGTCGAGGTCCGCCGCACCGATCGTCACGACCGCGCCGTCCAGGACGAGGAGCCCGGCCACCCGCAGATCGCCGAGTGCTTCGTAGCCGCTGGTGCGCCCGATCCCGACTGCGGTGAACAGCTCCTCCGCAGTCATCGGTGTCTCGGTCGCTGCGATGGTGTCGTAGAGCATCTTCTGCCGCCACCCGAGCACGCTCCATGCTGGATGTACCGACTCCACCTCCACCTCGAACTCGGCCGCTGGGCCACTGCTGCGCCGCTCAGGATCGTTCTGGGCGCTCTTGGTCGGGACGAGGGCGTAGCGGTCGGGGTTCTGGCCCACACCGCGTTCGATCAACAGCAGCGGCGACCCTTCCATCTCCCGGAGCCGTTCGAGCACCGACCACACCGTCGACTCCGGCAACATTCCCGCCGCAATCGACAACGATCTCCCCCCTACCCCGACTGTAGGAATCCCTTCGACGATCTGACCTGACACTGCTGCCGCCCACGCCAGCGCTTGAACGACCACGTGGGTGGTCCAGCGGTCACGGCGAGAGATGAATTCGCGAGAGACCCAGGTTTGAGCGTGGGTAACCCAGGATCGTAAAACCGATTCGGTGGTGCCCCCTGTGTGCTTTTGCTTGTGCCCAGCATCCCGGACTGGATCGGGGAGGGTCGATGCGGCCCAGTCGAGGGCGGCGGCGGCGTCGCGGCGGATCGCGCGCGCCGGTTCGGCGTAGTGCGCGTACGCCGCGCGCAGTCCCGCCCAGTCGGGCGCGGCGGCGCGGGCGACTATGTCGTCGGGCGAGCCGCCGGCGAGGACGGCGTGGGTGATGACGGACTGGCGGGCCTCCGAGCGGGACGGCCAGCGCGTGCGGTCGCGACGGCCTGTCGCGGCAAACTCGGTGACGGCCGCGGGCGGCGGGGTGGAGCGGCAGAACCGCGGGTGCAACCGTGTTTCGCCGCCGCTGCCGAGGATGCGTTCAGTGGCAGCGGCGGTGTGGATCTGAGCGGCGACCGGGTGCGTGATCGCGGAGCTGCTGCCGCCGAGGAGGGCTTCGAGGCGGGTCAGGGTGCCGGGGTCGGAGCCGACAGTCAGATAGTCGGCGGCGGTGGCCGGATCCACGTCGACCAGCCGCCGGTGTCCGCCCTCTTTGCACGCCGAGCCCGGGACGGTGATGCAGCCCGAGGCCGGGTTGGTCATCGGCGTGATATCCAACGTGCGCAGCCGGGCGGCGAGCAGACGCAGCAGCGGCCGAACCTGATCGGCTGTGACGGTCTTACCTGGTGCCAGCGGCACCAACACGTGGCGGCCACCACTCGACGACACGTCGACGACGGCGCGGCCGCCGCACTCTCTCAGCCACTGCAGCATGCGTGCAACGTCGTCGACGACCGCGTCCGCGCCATGAATCTTGGCGTCGAAGTCGAGCGCCACAATGCGCGCTCGACCGTGAGTAAACAACGGGACAGCCGCTGGCAGAGCTGGGCGTTTGGTCGTCAACGGGCCCGCTGCGCCGTACTTTTTTGCGACCGGGTCGTACATCCGCATCGACTGCCGCGCAGCCATGGCTCGCGCGAAGCGTCGCCACAAACGGTCCGGTGTGGTGTCGGCAACATCGCCGACACGAGCATTAAATCTTGTACCTACTTCAGGGTGCAAGGTACCCTGAGACCTGTCAGGCAAGACAGTGTCCCTTTCTGGGGGTCACGCAGTATGACGGCGAGTTGGCGCTCGTTCGTCAACAACTTGAGCTCAGGGCCTCCGGTCACACCACCGGGGGCTCTGCTGCGTCAAGGGTGCGTTTTATTGATATTTGGGTTTTCCTACGCGGTATGCCGCAGCACCTCCGCTTCGCTGTCGGACTGAACTAGCTCCTCCAGACGAACTCCGACCAGGTCAGCGATAGCTTTAGACAGCAGCAAATTGGCGTTCTGTCCTCGCTTAGCGGCCTCCTCTTTGAGCGCCTTTTTGATCGCTGGGTGCACCTTGCAGTTCAGCTGCACGGGGTCATAGTGATGAACCCGCGGACGGCCGACGAGCCGAGGTGGATCACTCCTAGTCATGCCCAACAGCGTGCCTTAACGACTAGCCGAAATTCAGCAGGACACGCCGACCTCGAGAGAAATTCGGATATCCGATTTAAAGTGGCTGTCCGCAACCGGACAGATCTCGTTCGTTTGAGCTGTCCCTGGCGGCCTGTTTGGTGTTCGCTGCGCATCGAAGATGGTCCGCGCCGTCGCTTGTGAGTCCACTTCACTGCGCCCGCAGCAGAGCCACTCCGCGCCCCTCGCGTCGTCTGGCCATTAAGAGTCGGCTGACTTGTGGGCCCTCGGCCTCTACTCATCGCCGGACAATCCACTCACAGACTCGGCCTGCACACCTGACGGCGATTCATGATCATGGTCACCCACACAGCTGCTTGGCTTTAGTTGAGCCGAGTTGGTTGTTTCAGACGCACCTTCGGCATGCGCGATAGATGCGATCGAGGCCTGTACGGTCTCCCTGATCTCAGTAGTCGATGTGCACACCAACGCGAACAGAGCTTCACGACATAGCCGCTCTGCGGTACTTGCCTTCTTCACAGCACCGCTCCCCGCGACTGTTGCATAGTAGGCGGCAACCTCGACCGCAAAATGGCTAGCCTGTGCCCGCGCGGCGTAGACGTCTCCGCCTCGATCCTGAAGTGCAAAGTTCAACTGATCTCGGATGACCGCTAGCCGAGGCCTCAGCCGTTCGCTGCTAGCTCCAAGTGCATCTAGATTCTGCAGGCAGCCACGTGATACCCCTAGCGCCAGCGATCCGTTGATCCGAATGATCACCCGGTCCAGCATCGACAGTGTGCTTCGCCGATGTCGATTTCCAGGGCCTACATTTACAACGTCTTCGTCGTCGACACAGTATTTGTCGAACTCGAGCTCGACTGTGTTGGAGGCGTTGGCTGCGACCAGGTGTTTCGGCAGCGCGGACAATCCCGGCCGTTCTTCTGCTGGCGCGAGGAAGGTAACGGTCTCGTCGCTTCCCTCGTCGTAAGCCGTTATCCCCAGGACGTCGATGAGGTTCCACCCTGTCACGAATGGTGCTCTGCCGGTGATCGAATAGCCGCCGGAAACTCGGCTAGCCCGTATCAGTGGTCGCTCTGGGGCGGCATAGCCGCTACCCGAGACCCCAGCCTTGACTGTCCCTGTGCGCATATTGTCGAGGTACCGCGTCTTGAGCGACTCGTTTCGCGAGGTAGCCAACCTGAGGAGGGTCCCGTGGTGCTGAGCCCATACAAAAGCCGTCGATAGACATCCACTAACGAGAATCTCGCCGATAGCGGGCAGCGTTGCCACGGGATCGTCTGTGGCCATGGCCACGCCGTAGAGTCCCCGCGAAGCCAGGTGCTCGAAGTGAGTAACTGGGATGATCCCTGTCCTGTCGACTTCGGACGATGAGGGCTCGAGAACCTCCGAGCTTGTCTCTTCGGCTAGCTCAATCCAGTTCACCACCTCGTTACCTCGGTTCCTGGTGGTCATTCAGAACGCATTCTCGTGATGCTTCCGAACGATCGTGCGCTGCGTGACCTGTTTCCAGATCGCGATCCCTCATTGCCACTGGCAAGACGTGTGCTCGATGTCTGCGCGCTCTAGCAGCACCGACGCCGAGGGCCAGTACAGCGAGTCCTGTAATGCCGAGGGCGGCAGGTGCGTAGACCTCAACCAGGTCGATTAGTCGTTTGGAATCTACCGCGCGTTGGACTTGGTCGTCGACGGTTGCTGTGTCGAGCTGTGGCGACATCTCAACGATCGTGACTGCGGCTGGGTCATCGGCCGTACGACCGTAGTACTGCTTGACGTATTGCTTCCCGAATACGATTGCGCCGCTGCGAGGTTCGACGAGCAGCTCACGTCGCGCCGTGTAGAAGCGGTGCATCAAAATCTCTTCGGTTCCGTCAATGCCCCAGTAAGCTGCGGGCAGGCTCAGTTTCCCTCCAGTGTCGAGTGGCGCAATGTCCTGCGTGAAGCGGTAGACGTCGAGGTCGTGAAACGTGGCTTCTCCAGCGAAGTTGATTGCCTGACTTCGTCGCGCTGTCGTGTCGAAATAGGGATACGACTGTGGCTCAACGTCGAACGGGAATTTAAGCTGCAGACCGTCGTGACTGACTTCGTCTCCAGGCTGGTCCGTGTACTTCTGAATCGAACCCACCGGATCGTCGAACGGAATGGCAGTGCGTCGGTTTGCTGTGAATCTGTCGACTGTTGCATTGACCGTCGCCTGTGGGCCTGCCCTGTCTTCGCGTTGCAGCAGAACGGCGGATTGCATGGTGATCTTGTCACTGTCGGACGGCTCCTCGACGGTAACCTTCTGCAGCACACGGATAGGAACATCATGATCGACCTTGAGCACGCCGCCGACCAGTGCCTCCGTATCCAACAGCGTCGCAACTCCGGTCGCTACGGTCGATGAGTCCACATCTAGTGGAGTTTTGACCAGCTTCGGAGCCATGTAGAACGCCATGGTTGCTGATGCCGCCAAGAAGAAGGAGCCGGTTCCTACCAGCGCTATTCCGACGCCTGGCCTTAGAAGGTCCCTCATTAGATCGTACTACGGTCTGATCTGCGCACGTCGTACCTCTTTCTGTGCAGGTCTGAAAAGCTGGACAGCGTGATAGCCGAGAAACTCCCTCTTTTTGCGACGAACCGTGCAGCTGCAGGGGTATTGGCTGCCGCGTTCGCGAGTTTCGCGTGGTCGGAGTACCGGATCGGCAGACAGAAACCGCAGGTGGGTTCGACCAACCGCGACGACGGTTCTGGCCGCGCCGTCGGCCGCGGACTTGTCCTTGCGTATGGCGGTGGCCTGCTGGTGAGCGTTGCGTCGCCTAGTTCAGTGTGTACTCGCCACCGTCGCACAGTTTTCATCACTGGCTTGGCTACCGCCGCCGCGGGGCAGGCTTTGCGTCTGGCGTCGGTGCGGCGGCTCGGACAATCCTTCACGTTCAAGGTCCACACCCATCCTGCCCAGGAGGTCGTGACGACTGGACCGTACAGCTTGATTCGCCATCCTTCGTACGCCGGAGCTCTGCTGTGCGCACTCGGGTTCTGCATTGCATACGGCAACTGGCTGTCACCGGCCATGGTGGCGTTCTTGGCGGGCGGGTACGTCCGTCGGATCCCGGCCGAGGAGAGAGCGATGATCGAGGGACTGGGTGAACGGTACGTCGTATACATGTCGCGTTCGAAGCGCTTGATACCGTTCATCTTCTAGATGAGCTTCCGGTGAGATGCGGAGCCGATCCGTCGACCATTTCCACCATCAGTCGAGTGGAGGCAACGGAGTCCCGACTGGCTTTCCAGGCAGTCCGCTTGGAACTGGGAATCAAGGCTTCGGCGAGGATCGCGTTGCTTTGGGTGGCCAGGATCTGCCACCGCTCCATGTAGGCCACAATGCGGCGGTAACGTTGCACGCGGGGAAGCAGTGCAGTCCAGACATACACTGCTGCAACATATCCCGCGAATATCAAAGGGGACATGATGAGGAACAACGAAATCTGTACCGTGTGGTGGGTGTACCAGTTGTCAATCCCTCGGTCGAAGGCCACGAGGTACGCGATCTTGTGAACGGCGTAGAGCAGAACCATGGCGCATGCGAGGGCTGCTCCGATGAGCACTCTGGCGAGCTCTCCAGTTCTCACGATCAGGGCCATGCGTACCAATAAGTACAACGGCACTATGACGCACAGCGCCAGGCTGCCGAGGAAAATTACCCAGTAGACGAGCATCCATCCTTCTGCTGTGAAGGTCTGGCTCAAGAAGTGAGTCGGCCGAGTCGGCGCAGGAGAGAGCAAAAACGAAACACCCAACGCGATCGACAACGCAGCACTAAGGCTATAGCGGTATCGACGGGGGAATCTGCGCTGGGTGGAGTGCGCAACTATTCCAACCAGCTGGGTCGCGGCGCAGACCGCAAGGATCTGTGCGACGAGCACCGAAAGATTCCACAGACCCGTTGCCCGATGGAGGATCGGGTCCAACTTGTCGTCTGCCAGTGCGTGTATTCGAAAGGATTGAGCAGCGCTGAGTGTCAAGAGCATGACAGTCAGAGGCCGCGTCCGCGGCTTCTGACGATACATCGTCAATCTTTGAAGCGCGAACAACAGCAGCACTACGGGCAGTATCGCCTCGGAAAAGGTACTCACATCTGCCATCCGAAAATCGTGGCGACTCTTCGGAGCGTTTCCTCGTCTTTCGGGTCGATTCCTTCTGGGTAGAACGGTTTTCGCAGCGCGTCCGCACGGTCGAGCATCACAGTTCCGAGCCATTCGGCTTCGAGTTCGATCGGTTGGAGGAAGTCCGGCACGCGGGTGAAGCACACTTTGTTGCGTTGTTCTTCTACGAGCGCGTTGACCATTTCGGTCGGTATGTCAGGCGCCATTCTCATGAACGACTCTTTCAGGATGGCTTCGATGACGGCTGTGTCGGCTTCGTGACCGAGCAGGATGTGCGCTAGCTCATGGAGGATGCACTGCTCTCTGAACAGTGCATCCTCGCCTTTGCGTACATAGATCACGTCTACGGGAGCTGTCCTGACCCAGAATCCGGACACTTCCCCGCTCGCACTCAGATCATCGGGTAGGTCGAGAACGACGATGACGCGATCGATCTTAAACCCGACCTCTGCGACGAAGCGATCAACAGACCATGGCCGGTTGAACGGCAGGTCCAGTACGTCGAGGAAGACGCTGGCCCGAAGCTGTGGGTCGCCGATGTTCGCAACTGCGGCAGCTGCTTCTCGTGCTGACCCCATCAGTGGGCGTTGCCGGCCTCGGCTGGTCCTCGCCGATCCTCAAGTTCGAAGCGTTCGTGCGTGTCGCGAACCAACACACTTAGCCGCTCGGCGATGTCGGGTGTCAGCTGTGGCACTCGGGTTCGAAGCGCGAAGACTGTTGCCTGTGAGTTCCGGACGTTATCAAAGTAGTCGAGTTGAGCATCGTAGTCGTTCTGCTCGACTGTCGTGCCGACGAGGTAAGTGGTAGGTGCGTCGAAAAAGCCTGCAATGGCGTCGAGTACGTCAGTTTCCGGATTGGCGGCAGGTCGGGTGCGGAGTGCGTTTGTCTCGTTGACGCTGAAGGCGTGACCCACAATTTCGCTGACGTGATCGGCCACCATCTGATCAAGTTGCTGTGGTGATCCCTTGTGCCGGAAGCCTTCGTAAAGCCGGGTGATTCGATAATGCAACGGGAGTTGCGTTGTCATCGTGGGTAGTCCTTTCGAGCGTTCTCTCCCCGCGGAGCGTTGCCAAACGAGTCCTGGCCACGGACAAGCACCCTTGTCCATTCTGGACTCAACTTCAACCGCATCATTCAAGCTCGGCCCAGCGTTCCTGGAATCGCGCTCGGGTCTCGTCATCGATGCCGTCGAGGCGACCGGCTAACCAACGTCGGTAGAGCTGCTCTTCTCGTTCGTGGGGATCTTGACCGGAGGTGGGCATGTCGAGCAGGTGCGCGAAGGCCATCTCGACGATTGGAGGAAGCGCTGCCCCCGGTCCCCCGTTGCGTTCCAGCACTGCCGTGGCATACCGACCGGCGACCCGCGAGACGTATGCGTTGAAGTTCGATACGACGTGCTCGAACTGAGGTTGGGGCGTATCTGTTTTGCGACACTGCCCGTGTGCGGCGTTCAGTTCGCGATGCAGTTCCAACAGACTGTTGATCTCGGCCAGAGGCAGGACGATGGAGTCCGGTCCGGCGGCAAAGGCGCCCGGGCTCCGTGGTGAATCAAGATCGGATCGGCTTTCGATGGGCGTGGCTTCTCCGCCTGCGAGGACGTCAGCCGCGCTTCCTTTGACCCAACGGAGACCTCGGTCAAGCTTCTTCAAAGTGGCCGGGCTGGGAGCTCGCCCCAACGTTCCATTCTCGATGTTTCCAAGAGTGGTGTCGGAAGGGCCGCCTGCGTCGCGCACTTCGGATCTGGTGAGCCCCAGTCTGGCGCGGCGGTCCGCGATCGCCTTGCCGAATCGGAACAGCCCGTCTGCTTCCTGCATTACTGCAGCATACCCGTCAGAGGCAAAAAATTAGCAAATATATCGCAGATCAGACCGCTTGTCGTTATCCTGTAACCCGCGAGAGGCACGCGCGGCGTTACAATCTACATAGATTTGCTACTTTTTTGCTTCAAAGTTGCTTTCGATCGTCAGGGCCTCAATACTGCACCTATGTTCCGGGCAGACAGACGTTCCCCCTCTCGCCGGGGAATCCGTCGCGACGAAGGCGATTACACAGATCGTCGTCGAGTCGGAGGGACCGCTCTACGCCGAGACGCCTGCAGGCCGGTCACGCGCACGCTCGTAGCACTGGATCAACTCCTGAACGTCGATCTGAAGAGCCGACGACAATCGGCGAGCATTTTCATCGGTCAGTTTGACCTCGCCGCGTTCGATACGCGCGACCATAGATGTGCTGATCCCCACCAACGAGCCGAGCTGGGGCTGAGTGAGACCTTGCAAGACGCGCCAGTCTCCCGGAAATCGTTCGGCGCGAGGAACTTCAACGAAGTGCCCCACAGGCAGGCCCAACGTTTTGGCAACCAGCGCGAGGGTATCGACCTGAGGACTTCTGGTGCCTGTCTCCCACTGCTGCACGGTAGCGCCGCCAACTCCGGCTTTGCGTGCCAAGTCAGCACGGCTCATGCCTTTACTTTCCCGCGCGGCAGTCAGCCTGGCGGGGGCAAACCCTCGCAAGACACGTCGACTCACTGCCGTATTCCATTCGTCATTGCTAGACACCATGCCGCACCTCGGCTAAGGTCCAAACTGTGCATGACCTTAAACGATGACAATGTCGTGATAGCTATGTCGTCGTCGACCATCGCTCCGAACACTCTCCGTTTTCGCGCGAACATCCGATCTCGAAACAACAATCGGGAGGCACAGACGAACTGATCAAGACCCCGGGTGCACAAGTGATTGGCGTCCCGAACGCACCCGGGGCTTCTCAAACCTGCAAATGACGACTTCGTCCACACGTGCCGACACCCGCAGAGTTCACATCCTATGTGGAGCGGCACGGTCTACCGACTGGAGCACCCATGCCTTCTCCGATAGTCGCAAAACAATCGCAGCCCAGGCCACTCAGTACGGCCGAGGGTCATCGGCAAGTCAACCTGTGCCCGTCACTAACTTCAATGCACGGTGTTGGCATGATCGCATGCTCGCTTCGACGCGACTATCGACATTCGATCCGATCCATCAAGAACTGTGCACAGACACCGGCGAGTTTCTGGCTGAGTGGGTTTCGGCGCGTCAACAGGACGTGCGGGAACACCAACAACTGAAAAACGCAGCCTAGATCCCGCTTTCAGCGCTCTCTATCGGCTCTTGTTCAGCGCCTGCTAGTTCGGGACGTGGTCGGAGAACTTCACTGTTTGGAGAAGGTCGCGCCGCGTTCTTGGTCGCGGTAGCTGTCTGGATTTCTCGCATAAATGCCGCACCGATCAGGACGCCATTCGCTGAGGGAAGATTCGACACCCGAAGGCTGGCCCTCGCCTTCGGCTGTCGACCTTCGCTCGGCGATGGTTGTCTCCCCACCAATTACCTGTCACGAAACTCATTGTTGCTGAATCATTTACGGAAGGAATGCAATATCTGATGTCCCCCCTGAATGGAATCGGCGGTCGTCACCGTCGACGCAAAGAACGAGCCGTGGTCGTGACCGTCGTGCCCGTAGCGATCGCCTTGGCATGCGGTGTCGGAACCGCTCACGCCGCGCCGCAGGATTTCGTGACCGCGCCCGATACTGCGCAGTCCGGAACCACCGACACCACACCGGTGGCCCCACCGCCGGCCCCGACACAGGAACGTCAGTTCGTTACCGGATACCAGCCTTCCCCGCGTGTGCAGCAGTCACAGTGGCGCAGCTACGACGACTACCAGTCCGGCAACCAGCAGTCGAGCTACCAGACCACCTACTACGAGCAGGCACCCACGCAGCAGGCGGCGCCGACCGAAGCACCACCTGCCCTGCAGGCAACTCCTCCCCCTCCACCGCCCGTACCGACTGTGCAGCGCACGGTCATCGCCCCGGTCGACGCACCCGACGGCTACATCCTCGCCGGTGGCCAGCTCGTTCCGTACGACCCGAACCTGATTGATCCGAACCTGGTCGAGCAGTTCAACAACACCGCAGCGGCACTTCAGGCAGACGGCGGGAACTGGTTGGTGGACAACGGTTTCGCCGACGCACCGCAGGCCGACCGCATCGCCGCGGGAACCGCCACCGGCGTCATCACTGGAGGCATCACTGGGCTCGCCGCATCACTGATCCCGGCCACCGTGATCACCGGCACCGCCGCCGCCATCGGCGGCGGATTGGGTGTCGCCGCGACGACTGGTACCGGTGCGATCGTGTGGGGCGGCCCGGTCGGATGGGTGTTCATTCCCGGCGCTGCGGCTTTGGCAGGGGCAGGTGTCGGTGCCGCATCGTCGGCGCCGATCGTGCTGGGGTTGACCGCCGCAGGCGCGGGCATCGGCGCAGTCCTGGGCGGCACCGTTCTCGGCGGTGAGCAGCAGATCATCGAAGAGCCAGCACCGCTTCCGGCCCCCGAAACCGCGCCCGCGCCGCCTGCGGCACCGCTGACGCTCGACGACCCGGCCGACAGCGTGCAGAGCGTCATCGACACCGCGGCCGAGCAGATCGATGGCGCTCTGAACCTTGCGCCCTCCGAGGTCGGCCAGGCCGGCAATGATGCGCAGGTGTGGACCGAACCGGCGTACGAAGCCGTCCAGGGCTTCACAACCACGGTCCTTCAGCAGCCCGCTGTCGCGGACACGATCGCGGCGGTCAACACCGCGGCCGCACCCCTGATCGACCAGGCGAACACGGCCCTGGCCGGACTGAATCTCGGAGTCTGATTTCCGGGTGCAGCCCACCCCTCTCCGCGGTCGGGCTGCATCCGAAAGTTGACATCGACTCTCCGACAATCCATTTCGACACGCTCAGGAAGGTCTGCTGTGGCCCATCAGGACGAGACCACCACCTCCGGCGCCGCGCCCGATGACTGGTTCCACGACTCCCAGATCGACGAACAGGTCGCTGCCGCAGCACAATCGGACGTTGCCGCGCAGCGCCGGTTCACAGTCCTGTCCGACACCTCCAGCGACCAGGAAAACCACAATGCTGTGGAAGCCGACTGGTTCGACGACGACGGCACAGCCCGCGTCGCACCCTCGGTCCTCTACGACGTCGACAGCGAAGATGTAGCCGTCTACGACGGCACCGGCCGCCGACCGGTACAGACAGATCCGGACTCGTTCGATGCGCGCACAGCCCGGTTGCGCGATCACCGCACTACCAATCCCGGGTCGCTGCAGCGGACCTGGTGGCAACGCCGACGTGCCGCCGTCGCAGTCACCACATCGCTCGCGGTCGTATTCGGCGGCATCGGTGCGGCCGCGCTCTGGTCCACCAGTGGCAGCGATGACTCCGCTGCACGGGACACGTTCGCGCTTGACGACATCGTCACCACGACCGCAGTACCCACCACCTCCTCGGCACCTGCCGCAGCCGGAACTGCAGCCGCGAACGTCACCTGGTGCGCCGGACAAGCAGCAGGGCAGCCGGTCACCGAGGACTCCACCGATCCGGGCATGGCCGCGATCTGGAGGTTCGAGAAGGCCTTCTACTACGACCGAGACGGAGCCCAAGCCCGCGCGCAAGCCGCGCCCGATGCGGTCCTGGCCTCCGCTGGGCGGCTCCAGCAGGGTATCGACGCACTCGAACCCGACATCGAGTTCTGTGTTCTCGCCGACCCGGTCTCACCGGGCGTCTACGACGTCACCGTCGTCGAACGCGGCCCCGGCATCGACGGCCGCACCGCCGCCCAGCGCTTCACCACCGCCGAAACCGGTGGCCAGACCCTCATCACCGCGATCGCCCAACGATGACCGTCCGAGAAGAAAAGAGAACCCGGCCCATGCACCCACCACGCACCCACAGTCGCTTGTCGACGACGCTGCTGACCATCACCGCCACGACCGTCCTCGTTGCTACCGGGTCCGGTGTCGCGGCCGCGCAGCCCTCGACCACACCGACACCGTCATCGAGTCAGCCCGCCTCCACAAGGTCGGCGGGTGCCGAGTGCGCACCGCTGCAGCTCGTGGTCGTGCCGGGGACCACCGAGATCGACGAAAACACCTCGTCGACAACCGATTCGGGATTCTTCTCCCGCGTGACCGTACCGGCGATGCAGGACGCCAACTCCGGCACAACACAGGCGCTGGACCGAAACTACGTCGCCTACCCGGCGAGCTTCGGCGGCAAGCCCGGCGACCGCTCCGCTGTCCCCTACAACCAGTCACGCGACATCGGTGTCGAGAACACCCAGAACCTGATCTCCGACATCGCCGCACGCTGCCCCGGCGCAAAATTCTTCGTCTCCGGCTACTCCCAAGGCGGCGACGTCGCCTCCGAAGTCCTCCGCGACATCGGCGCAGGTACCGGCCCCATCGCCGCCGACGACCTCGCCGGCGGCGCACTGTTCTCCGACCCCACCCGCGCCCAAGGCGAAGAGATCCTGCCCGGCGGGGCCAGCACACCCGCACCGGCACCGGGTACCGACGGCACAGCTGTCGGTACCGTGCAGCTCGCACCCGCTGTCGCCGCTGCTGCACCCACAGGCGGCGGCATCGCACCGACTCCGTCCGTCGGAGACTTCGGCGCCATCGCCGACCGAGTCACATCCTTCTGCACCGCAGGCGATCTCGCCTGCGACACACCCACCGACGCCCCGGCAGCCAAGCTCGTCGCCTCCATCGCCGGACAGTCCTCGATGGACACCCGCGACCCTGTCCGCATCCTCACCGACGTCTCCACCGCAGTCGGCCGCTCGGCCCTGCTGACCGGTGCCTCGATCATCAACGACAACATCGACTTCGACTCCAAGGCAGGCCGATTCGAGGTCAGCTCAGCTCCGGAGACGGTGCTGTCGAAGATGGCGAAGTACTCGGACCCGTCCGCGAGCTCCACTGACGAGATGATCGACGAAGGTGTCGGTGCGGTCACCAAGATCGCCGGAATGGCGATCGGTGCGGCGATCACCGTCGCCAAGGACGTCATCACCCCCGAGACGATCGGACAGCTCGCCGCCGTCGGCCTCGCCAACCCACCAGCAGCACTGGCGATCCTGGCCACCAAGGTCGCGACCTCGGCGGTCAAGCTCGTACCACCAGCGACCATCGACTCCGCCGTCAACGTCGCCTTCGACGAAGTCAGCAAGACCATCGACGAGAACTCCGGTCTCGCGCAGCTCGTCACCGACACCAGCTACTGGAACACCGCCACCAAACACGGCTCCTACGGCAGCGTCCCGGTCGGATCCAAGGGTGAAACCCCGGTCGAGCTGACCGTCCGTTGGATCGTTGCCCTCGCCGCCGACATCACCGGTGACCAGAGCCTCGCCGACAAGGTCGGTGCCGTCCTGGGGCGCAGTGCGCAGTTGTTCGCCACCACCGACTCCGTCCGCAGCGCAGGCAGCATCTTGTCCGCTCACGCCACTATCGGCCGCCCCGCCACCTCACCGGCGTCGGCTGCACCGTCCACGACCGCCCCGACCGCTTCGAGCAGTCCTGCGGCCACCACGACCGTTTCCCCGACTACCACTCGGTGACCGAGAACGCCGGAGAAGGAGGTGCGCCGAACATGGCCGCACAACCGATCAACGACGAGTCCGACAGCGACGACTATCCCGACGTACCCGCTGTCCCCGCGGGCCTTCGGATTCCGCCGCCGCACCGCCGTGCACCGGTGCACCAGAATCCGGTCGCAGCCAGTGGGCGGGCACCGGCGGTGTGGCTTCTGGGCGCGCACGGGCGTTCCGGCGCGGGCACTCTCGCCCACATTTGGGCCCCGGCCGCCGACTCGGGCGGCGGTTGGCCCGCAGCCGACCGCTATCCCGGTGTTGTCGTCGTCGCCCGCACCGACTTCGACGGCCTGAGCGCAGCACAGGATCTCGTCCTGCAGGCGGCCGCAGGATTGATCGGGGAGGCGATCCTCCTCGGCACCGCGCTCGTGCCCTACGCGCCCGGGCGTCTACCGAAATCGTTGCGGCGCAAAGCCGAAATCGTCGCAGCCGCCTCCCCGGCACTCTGGCAGATCCCGTGGGTCGAGGACCTACCGCTGCATCCGCGTGGCGAACTGGCGACCTGGTCACCCGCCGACCCGCCTCCCCCGCCGCCTGGTCGGATGCGCGGACCGGCATCGAGCGCCGCCTCCCCGCAACCGCAGCTCGCGGCCGTCGGGATGGACATCTTCACCGCTGCCCGCACCGCCTACGCCCGCTGACCAGCAGACCAATCCCCCATTTTTCGAAAGGACGCCCCTGATGTTCACCACCTATACCGCCGCCACCGTCTCGATCCTCGCCCAGGACTTCGACTTCAACCCCACACCACCCGACGGCGGGTTCGGGGCGAAGATCACCACGCTCGTCGGCTGGGCCATGTGGGGCTGCATCATCGCCTCGATCGTCGGCATCATGATCTGCGGCTCCATGCTCGCCTACGAGCGCATCACCGGCGGCGGAGGTGGAGCGTCCACCAAACTCGTCGGCGGCCTCGTCGGATCCATCATCATCGGATCAGCCTCCGGACTGGTCCAAGGCCTGGCGCTGAACTGATGCGCACCGAAACGCTGGAATCGATCACGATGTGGTACGTGCGGGGCGTCCTCGCTGTGGTCGCTGTCATGTTCCTCAGCACTCTCACAACTGCTGTCGCCGTTCGGGTTCGGACTGGTTCCGTCGAACCGGGCACTGTCTCGGTCGCCGCGAAGACCGGCATCGGTGTCCTGGTCGTCGGGGCAAGCGTGCTGGTGTTGGAGGTCTTGTGGTGACCGCCGTGGCGATCGCGTCGTGGGTGCTGGTATTCGGCTCGATCACCGGAATCATCGTTGCGGGTGCGGCCTTGGCCTGGAGCAGGTCCACCCGCCGCGTTGCTCCCCGCTGGACCGTCCTGGCGCTGTTCGGATCGGTCATCACCGGATCTCTGGCTTCGATTGCCGCGCAGGTGACCGTATGAGTACTAGTGCAGCACTTGCGCAGGAATCGATTTCGGTGATCGACCCGGTCAGCGGTCCGCCGCCGCAGATCGACACGACACAGGTGATGGACTGGCTCACTCTCGCGGCATGGGGTAGCGCCGCTGCGTCGATCCTCGGTGTGCTCGCCGGGTTGGTGATGCTGGCTTTCGGAAGCAGGCAAGGCCCTCGGATGATCGTCGGTGGTGTGCTGGGCACCGTCGTCGGGATAGTGGTGGCCACCAGCGTGCTCCCGCACCTTCCCGGATTGGCCTCGTGACCGCCCACGTAGCACGGCATAAGCCGGTAATCGACGGCGCAGCAACGGTGTTGGCACAACCACCGACCGAACCCGTGGAATGGCCGACAGAAGTGTGGTCGACGATCGACACCGCCCTGTCCTGGCTGTTGTGGTGCTCGATCGTGGCGTGCATCGTCGCGTTGATGGTGTGCGGTGCAGTGTTCGTCAACCAGCGCAAATCCACCGGCACACAGATTGTCGAAGACGCCACCCTCGCCCGAATCCTGATCTGCGCCGCCGTCATCGGCTCCGCATCCGGTATCGCCCAAGCCGTCCTCGCCTGACCGCCATTTCCGCTCTCCATTAACCGATTCCCGAAAGGTCGACCCCCACGTCATGACCACATTGCGAGTTCTCACCGCTGCCGCCGCCGCTTCCGCAGTCCTGCTTTCTGCTGCTTGCGGATCCGCCGACGACACCGACACCCCGCAGGGCTCGGTGAGTGCACCGGATCTGTCGGCCGCGCCCGCCGATCTGCAGTGGCGCACCGTCGCCGGGGTGTCGATCCCGGTCTCCTCCGTCGATGGTCCCACCACCACCACCGGCACGGTCCGCAGCGGCTACTCGAAGACCCCGCAAGGGGCGGTCCTGGCAGCAATCAACGGCCAGACCGCCCTCGCGGTCGCTGGGGACCGGGCATGGCCGGAGGTGGTCAACACCGTCACCGCACCCGGTCCCGGCCGCGACGAATTCGCCGCCGCCCGCGCCGGAGTCACCGTCTCGGGCGATGTCCCTTCGGGCACGGCACCGGCGTTCGTCGGATTCAAGGTCACCGACTACCAGAGCGACCCCCTGTCGGCGGCCGTGTCGATCGCCCAACGCGTCGGCGGCGAGGACGGCGGCCTGTATTCGTATCCCGTTGCGTTGCAGTGGATCGCCGATGACTGGCGCATCGTCCTGCCGACCGCCGAAGAGAACGTCGACGCAGCCGAACTGAGCAATCTCGACGGCTACACCGCATTGGAGAAGACTTCATGAGCACCCGCCTCCGTAAGATCCTGATCGGCCTCGCTGTCTTCGTCGTCGTCGCGGCCGTCGGCGCCGTGTTCTTCGTCATCCCGAACCTGCGCGACGACGAGTCACCGGTCGATGCGGCGCCGACGCTGCCGCCGACATCCACCCCGGAACCGGGCGGTAGTGGCAGCAATGGCCGCGACGGTTTCCAGGCGCCGGTCGTGGACATCCTCGGCCGCAAGGTCACCGTTCCGAACAACCCGGCCGGTCAACCCATTGCGCAGGTCGAACCCGGTGAGCGGACCGGCTGCACGCAGGACGGGGCTCCGGTGAGTTCCCCGTCCGGCGTGCAGATCCAACAGACCACTGCGGTGCCTATGCTCGTCTCGAGCAGCGACGGCCCTACCGAAGTCAGCGGCAACGTCCTCACCGGATACAGCCGAAGCCCGCAAGGGGCCGCGCTGGCGGGATGGAACTGGATCTCTGCGCTCTATGGTCCCGGACGAGTGGCCAAGGACGCCTACACGCAGTTGACTGTGCCCACCGCTGAACTGGACGCTCTTACCGCAGGACAGAGCTGGGACGGACCGCCGTCGTCGGCGGCATCGTCACTGCCCGCTCCCGTCGCATTCCGGGTGGTGTCTTGCACCGACGACTTCGCCTCGATCGAATACGCCATCGAGGTCCCCGTCGACGACAACGGAGCCCGCCGCACCACCCCGGTGTACTCGGTGCTGCGCGCAGGCATGTTCTACGACGGCACCAATTGGAAAGGCCGACTGGACTCACGGTCGGTGTCCGGCACCACCGACATCACCGACATCAGCGCCTTCACACGCTGGGCGTTGGCATGAACGCGCCGCGGGCGACCGCCCGACTCCGCACCGCACGTCGACTGCTGCTGCTGCTCGTCGTCACCCTCGGCGTCGTCGCCGGCAGCAACGCCGTCGCCTACGCCCAAGATCCGACGCCGCCCGCGATCCCCGGCATCGCCGATACCGCGACCGAGGGCAACGACTTCCAGAAGGAACGCCGCGAATGCCTCGCAGATAATGCAGCAGACCGTAATGCGTTCCAGGACTTCATGAACGATGTCACCGGCAACATCGTCCCGGAAACGTTCTGTCTGACCAGCGCATTCGAGAACAACCCCGGCGACGCGGTGTCCACCGCGGTGTCTTCGGCCGCGTCGTCGTTCTGGGGTGATCCGATCGGGGACTTCACCAAATCGGTGATGGAAGGCAATTCCCAAGCCTTCCGGACGGTAATGACGTTCTGGATGACGGCCGGAATCCCGGGTCTGGCTGCCGATACCGCGATGTCCGGGCTACGCAACATCGTCACCGGACTCACCGTCGCGGCGCTGTTCGCCTCCATCGTGATCGCGATGACCAAACTCGCTCTCGCCCGCAAACAGGCTGTGCTCGAAGGTGCGACCGAGACCGCGAACATGTTGGTGCGCACCGTCGGAGCAGTCACCCTGCTCCCGATTCTGGTGTTGATGTTCCACCAACTCGGTGACGTGATGTCGGCGTATGCGCTCGACAAATTCGTCGGCGGCGATCTGAACGAGCAGATCACCGCGATCACCGCCTTCGACGACAAGACCGGCCTGGGCCCGGTTCTCGCGCTCGCGTGCGCCGGGTTCGCTTTCCTCGGCTCGGTCGCGCAGTTGATCGCCCTGCTCATCCGCGAAGCGGTGCTGTGCGTCGTCGTGGCCGTCATCCCCCTTTCCGCAGCAGCGTCCGCCATGGGCACCGGTCGCAGCTCCTACAAGTCGATGATCGCCTTCATCTTCGGTGCACTGCTGTTCAAACCCGTGGCGACCCTGCTGTATCTGTTCGCGTTTTGGGCATCGGCGGCGTCAGCCACCGATCAGGTCGCGACCGTCATCATCGGATCGGTCCTGCTCGCCGTGGTCGGATTTTCCCTGCCGTCGCTGGTGCGGATCGTCGCGCCCGCCGCCGAAACTATCGCCGCAGGTGGCCGCGAAGTCGGGATGCTCGGCGCGGCAGGGGCAGCGGCAGCGACCGGCGCGGCAGGTATGGGCTCGCGTGCACTCGGCGGCGCTGCACGGTTGATGGGCGGCGCAGCGGGGGCGGGCGGCAGCTCGGGTGCAGCCGGAACCGGTGCCCGGCCCTCCAGCGGATTCCAAGGCCGCTACTCCGGCTCCGACAGCAGCAGCAACAAGTCTCATGCCGGGGCGTCCTCGGGACCGATGGGAGCCGAACGCCGAGTCGGCAGAGCAGTCGCATCTGCCGGAGCACGAACCAGCTCCGCCGGACTTCGCGGCGCAGCCGGAGCACTGCGCGCCGCCGGTGCCGGCGCCCGCAGCGCCGGATCGATGGCCACCACCCTCGGCGCGGCCGCCGACGGCGCAATCGGCAACTACTACGGACGGATTCAACGATGAACACTTCCCATCCCGCCGCACCGCGACTACGGATCGAGACGCTGACCGTCACGGCGTGGTGGTGCTTGCGAACATCGCACAACCTGTGGCGCAAGCACACCGCACCGCCGCCGCGATTCACCCTCACTCCCCAGCAGCTCGAGCAAATGGTCCTCGTCTTGGGCAGCAGTACCCACCGTGCCCCTGACCTCGGGGCACAGCGATGACCCGCGCTGTCGAGGCCCCGTACGAGCCGCCGGTCTACTCGGCCGGTAACCGGCCCAAGACGACGTTGGCGTTCGGGCTGTCCACCAAGGTCATCGCCTACGCTGCTGGGTTTTTCGCGATCGCGTTCGCGGTGCTGATGTTCGTCGATGTCGTCGCCGGGTTCGCGTTGATGGGCCTGGGAGCGCTCGTGCTCACTCCCCTGGTGTTCGCCCCGAACGGTCGAACCCTCTACGAGACAGGACAACTGAGGATGCAATTCTTCTGGCGTAAGCACGTCGAACGCTCCACCGAATACCACGCAGGCCCGCACTCGCGAATCCCCGGTGGCCGCTACCAGCTCCCCGGCCTGCTCTCGCGCACCGCCGCCTACGTGGGAATAGACCGGCACGGCAACGAATTCGGGATGATCCACAACCCCGACAAATCCCAGTACACCGTCGTCTTCGACGCCCTCCCGGGAGGCGATGAGGCGATCCCGCAGAACGAGAAAGACCTCTACACCGCCGACTGGGGCGTCTACCTCTCCGACCTCGGTCTGCCGGGCGACATCGTCGGGGCGGTGGTGGTCGTGGAGAACATTCCCGCCACCGGCCTGCGTCTGGCCCGCCGCGCCGAACACGAACTCGTGCCCACCGCACCGCCGCTGGCAGCGGAATTCATCCGTCAGTCCTCGGTCAGGATGCCCTCGGGTAAGCACCGCATCCTGGCCCGCCTGGCGATCACGTTCAAAGTCACCACCCGAGAACGGGCGAAAGACCCCGACGAGATGGCCACCGAACTCGGCCGCCGCCTCCCGGATCTGTATGAATCACTCGCCAGCGCCGGGGTCGACTCCCAGCCGATGACGGCCGCCGAGATCACCGCGACGGCGTGCCGCTCCTACAACCCCTCCACCGAGAACGACTTCGAAGAACTCGACATCGCCGGACTCGACCACGGGATCGACTGGGAAGACGCCGGACCGGGACGGGCGAAAGACGAATGGGATCACTTCCGTCACGACGGCGGCGTCTCGGTGGTGTGGGAGATGGCCGCACCGCCGGAGTCGGTGTTCACCGACACCGTCCTCAAACCGCTGCTGCAGCCGCACGATGACCTGTTCCGCAAACGCCTGACCCTGATCTACCGCCCCTACAGCGCCGGGGATGCAGCGAAGAAGGTCGACAAGCAGCACCGAGACGCCCTGCACGCGATCAACTCTCGCGGAGACAAGATCATCTCCGCCGGGTCGCAGAAACGCCACGACATCGCCGACCAAGCGCGCCGGGAAATGACCGCCGGGGCCGGTTTCGAGCGCTACTCGGCGCTGCTGACGATCACCGTCGGGCACAAGGACGAGATCGGCAACGCCGCCGCGGTCACCGAATCCCTCGCCGCCCGCGCCCGGCTGCGGCTGCGCCGCGCCTACGGCTTCCAGGACGCCGCGTTCGCCGCCGGTCTCGGGCTCGGCGTGCTCCTGCCCGACCAGATCACCACCTCGGTGCTCCTGCGCCGCAGCTGAGCACAACGCGTGCACCGACGTCCCCCACACGCCCCCGCCCCTGTCTGGAAGCGAGAGACCCGCTGATGACCCTCACCGAGGACCGCCACCTCATCGACGATGCCCCCGCCCCCGAGAAGTCCGCGCTGGTGCGCTGGATGCTCGGTGACACCGACTACGCCGCCCTCGCCGCGAAGATCGCCACCGGCGAGGAGAAGGAGCCCGGCAAGTTCACGCGCACCGGCATGGGACTCGCCCGCTGGCGGGGCGACAATCCCGACGCCGCGCAGCTCGCACTCGAGATCGCCGAAGACCCCTGGTGGCGTGCCGTTCTGGGAGCCAGTGAACGCGGCTTCAAAGGTGCAGGTGGTGGCCGCATGGCCACCGTCCCGGCCCCGATCGAATACGAAGCCACCTCGGTGCAGATGTGCGGACTCAACCCGTGGGCGATCGGCGCGGCCGCACCCGCGTCGGGCACCATCGTCGGCCAGCACGCCATCACCGGTGAAGCGGTCTCCTGCGATCCGTTCGCCTACTTCCGCGACAACCACATCGCCAACCCGAGCATGTTCGTGCTGTCCCTGCCGGGCCTGGGGAAATCGACCCTGATCCGCAAGATCCTCATCGGCGCGTGCGGCTGGGGCCAAGCCCCGATCATCGCCGGCGACATCAAAGGCGAATACGTCAAGGCCACCAAACTCATGGGCGGCCAGGTCATCACCCTCGGTCACGGCGGCGGGCATCTGAACGTCCTTGCCGCCGGAACTCTCGGCCAGGCTGTCGTCCGGGCGATCGCCGCCCGCGACGCCGCAACCGACCCCGAGCGGCTGGACACGCTGAACCGGCTGATCGACAACGCGAAAATGACCATCCGCGCCCGCCAGATCAACGCCATCTGCGCGTTGATCGAACTGATCCGCTACGACACCCACTCGGTGAAGGCCTTCGAGAACTCTCTGATCGGCCTCGCCCTCGACGAGCTCTACTCCGAGACCAGCGCATTCTCCTACGAGAACCCGCCGCTGCTCAAAGACCTCTACGCCACGATCGACGCCGGATCCCCGGCGATGTACAAGGCCGCCTACAAGCTCGACGCGCAGTCCTACCGCGCCGAGATCACCGAACTGATGCAGACCCTCGGCGCGCTGACCTCCGGGCCACTGGGAGACATCTTCGCCGATCACACCACCGAGCCGATCGACCTCGACGCCCCGATGATCTGCATCGACGTCTCGAGCCTGGACCGGGGAGATACCACCCTCAAAGCCGCTGTCATGCTCTCCTGCTGGGCCGATGCCTACGGCACCGTCGAAGCCGCGCACTTGCTCGCCGACGCCGGACTGGACCGGCAACGACTGTTCCTGCTCGCCCTCGACGAGCTGTGGCAAGTCCTCGGCGCGGGACCGGGCATGGTCGCCCGGATCAACGAGATCACCCGCCTCAACCGCACCGACGGTGCCGGACTGCTGATGATCACCCACACCGGCCGCGACCTCGAAACCTTGCCCACCGAAGCCGACATCAAGACCGCGAAAGGGTTCATCGACCGCGCCGGAATGGTCGTCTGCGGCGGCCTGCCGATCGGCGAGGTCGAACGACTGTCCGGGGAACTGAAATTCACCGAAGCCGAAGCAGGCCTGGTGACCTCCTGGTCCCGCGGCGCCGCACTACGCGGATCCGAACGCCGCACCGTCCGCAACCCCGTCGGACGCGGCAAATTCCTTATCAAGGTCGCCAAGGACAACACCCCCGGCATCCCCATCCAAACCGTGCTCACCGACATCGAATACGACACCGGCGTCCACGACACCAACGCCCGCTTCGCCGAATACTTCGCCGGCAACCACGACGACGCAGCCAGCGATCACGAGAACGACGCCGAGCTGGTCGGTGCCCGATGAGCGAGATCGACGATCGTCGTGAGCACGCCCGCGCCGAATACCCGGCCACGACCCGGGCGTGGGCAATCACCGAATACGAGAAGTCTCGGCACAACTACACTTCACGCTCGGAATGCGTTGCCGCCCTTGCTTCGGCGATTGGGGCGCACGAGAACACCGTGGCCCGGTGGATCAAGCAGCAGTTCGGATCCTCCCGCTCCCCCGCTGCCGACGAGATCACCGCACGGCTCCGCGCTTCCGAGGCGGAGAATGAGCGCCTGCGCCGCGAGAACCGCACCCTTGTCGAGCGACTGGCAGCGCTTTCCCCTCGCTCGATCACCGCCGAGACTTATCGCACCACAACAGCGTTCGGGACGGCCGCACGGTGAAGAAGGGCGGTGCGCTGGCTCTGGCGGTGGTGATCGCACTGTCGTTGTTCGTGGTCCTGTTCGTCACCACCGGTGTGCGAGAAGAGAGCACCGACTGTGTTCCCGGCCGTGCAGGGGCAGGCTCCGCTGCGGGTGGTGTCCCGGCCGGATCGTTCGCCAAACCCATGAAGACCTCCGAAGGCCAGCTCACCAGCGGATTCGGTCAACGCTGGGGCACGATGCACAACGGCATCGACCTCGCCGGACCACTCGGTACCCCGATCTACGCCTACGCCGACGGCATCGTCTCCCAAGCCGGTGACGCATCCGGGTTCGGGCAGTGGATCGTGATCGACCACAACATCGATGGCCAGGTCGTTTCCACCGTCTACGGCCACATGTTTCCCGACGGCGTCCTGGTGCACGCCGGGGATCATGTGACCGCAGGCCAGCACATCGCGAACGAAGGCAACAACGGCGACACCACCGGCGCGCATCTGCACTTCGAGTACCACCCAGGCGGGTGGGCACCAGGGAATGCGATCGACCCGTTCCCGTTCTATGACGCCGCCGCAGAACCCGGCACCGGCGACCCCGGATCCTCCCCATCCACCAGCGCCACCACCCCGGCACCCTCTCCGTCTGCCCCGTCCCCGGGCTCCGACAGCGCCGAGATGGCCGCTCTCCCAGCCAGTGTGGGATCGGAAGATCACTTCCAGATCGACACCGTCCGCGTCGCCCGCGCCGTCCACGCGAAATTCCCCCAGATCACGACCATCGGCGGCTGGCGGGCCGACGGCGGCGGCTTCGACGACCACCCCTCCGGACGGGCGGCGGACATCATGATCGACAACTGGTCCTCCGAGGAAGGCAAAATCCTCGGAGACCAGGTCAAGGACTACCTGTGGGCGAACCGGGACCAGCTGCAGATCGAGTACATGATCTGGCGTCAGCAATACATCCCCTCCCAGGGCGAGCCGAACATCATGGAGGACAGGGGATCTCCGACCCAGAACCACTACGACCACGTCCACGTCACCGTCATCGGCCACGGCACACCCGCCCCCGGGCAAACCTACGGACCCGTCCCCGGTGGGGCAGGGTCGGCGCCGAAAGCGACCGGCACCTGCACCACCGCTCCCGGCGCAGGCCTCGGCGATCACGACACCGCCAACCTCGCCGCCGGTCAGATCCCCGACGCCTTCCTCCCCTGGCTGCAGCTGTCGGCTGCGCAGTGCCGCGAGGTCTCCCCCGCGATCCTCGCAGCCCAGCTCAAACAGGAATCCGGATTCACCGCCGGTCTGGTCAGTCCCGCAGGCGCAGAAGGCTACGCGCAGTTCTTGCCCGGCACCTGGGCGTCCTACGGATTCCCCGTCGACGAGCAGGGCAACGTCACCGGGGCAGCGGGCGCGGGAGATCCCAACGACATCGGCGACGCCGTCATGGCCCAAGGGCGCTACAACTGCGCCGTCGCCGACACCCTGCGCCCCGGTCTCGAATCCGGGGCCATCACCGGCGATCCCGTCGAGCTGATGCTCGCCGGATACAACGCCGGACCCGGAGCAGTCCAGCAGTTCGGCGGCATCCCCCCGTACGCGGAGACTCAGAACTACGTCACCACCATCACCGGCACCGCCGCCGCCGGCTACGACCTCGCCAGCTGACCACACACCCGATCCAAGGAGAACCGCGACATGACACACCCGGACAGCCCGCCCGTCACCGGGCACCTCGCCGAGGCCCGCGGGTGGCTCCTCGACTGCGGCTTCGACGACGAACTCGTCGACGACCTCACCGACCCACAGATCGTGCGGTTCGTCGACAGCGAATACGACGGCGGATGGCCCGCATTTCTTCTCGCCACCGTCGGCGTCGACCAGACGGCTGCCGCGCCGGATGCGCCGACGCGCTCGACGTCGCTGACCGTTACCGAGCCGGTGTGCCTCGCCGGACCCGCCGACGACGCCGTCGCTGCCCCGTCGAGGATCGGGGATGCACGATGACGCGCCGAACCCTCGCCGTGATCGTCGGATTGGGCATCGTCGCGGCGGCGGGCATCGCCGTCATCCTCACGCTCGTGTGCACCGGTCCAGGCGCCTCCGAGCAGCCCGGAACCGACGCCGGCCACCATATCGATCCGATCGGGACCGAACCCGCCGACGTCGCCGTCGCCGCCATGTCCGGCATCTTCACTTGGCAACCCGCCGTGCAGGACTCGACATGGGACGCCCTCCACAGCCAACAGCACTACCTCAGCGGTGCCATGGCCACCGCCGCCGCGAATCCTCCCGAACCGCCACCAGCGCCGCTGCCCGACTGGGCAGCCTGGGCACGCGGCAACGACACCATCACCGCCGTTGTACGACCCGATGGCGACCCGAACATCAGCGGCGACATCGCAACCGTGCCCGTCACCATCGCCCAAACCGTCCAACACACCGACGGATCCGCGACGCCGTACACCACCTACACCGCAACAATCGAGCTGCACAGCGACTTAGGCACCTGGCAAGTTGCCAGGTATCGGTTGACGAGGGCATCTCAATAGTGGATCGGCTACGAAGCACATTGTTGAGTCGAAGTGGATTTCAGTCATCAGAACGGCGGAGCATCCGGCCGTGGTGGCGATTCAAAGGCCCTGGCATACCAGCACGACGCGTAAGCGGTCCACGCTTAGCTAAGACTCCCAAGCCCGTTGCGTGACAACCGTGCATGCTGCTTTTGTCATCGCCGGTACTGCTGAGGAACCTGAACTCCTCCCACGCCGGGGTAACGCGCGGGTGTGGCGTGGCGCTACAGGGAGGGATGGCAAAGTAATGGCAAAAGCGGTGTAGATCGGTGAGGAGCTCAGGTGCAGGACGGCCGGTGGGTCGAGGTCAGCCCCTCGCAATTCGACCACGAGAAGGAGGGTCTCGACCTCGTCAAGGCGCTGCTTCCTGATGCTCCGCCATTCCGGGCCTGGTCCAACTTCGAGTTCCGGGACAGCCGCGGCCGCTGGCATGAGGTGGACCTGCTCGTCCTGGCCCGCGACACGCTGTACCTCATTGAGCTCAAGTATTACAGCGGTACGTTGCGCGGCAACGATCACGTGTGGACGCGCGGCGGGTACCGGTCCGAGGATTCGCCGCTGCTCTTGACGAGGCGGAAGGCGCAGTACTTTTCGTCGCTGCTCAAGGATCGTCTCGCGGAGCACGTGGGACAGAATCCGCGCGAGCTGAGGGGTGTCATCCCCTACGTGCAGGAACTGGTCTTTCTGCACCACCCCAGCCTGGCGTGCGAGCTGCCGGCCAGCTCCGCGCTCGGCCTGTACGGGCTCGACGGCAAGGAGGCGCACAGCCACCTGCCAGGCATTTCCGAACGACTGCTGGCTCCGCCGCAGCACGATCCTGTGACGGAACAGAAGTCCCTGCTGATCCGCGACCTGATGACCAAGATCGGGTTGGCGCCGCGGCGGCAGCGTGAGCTCGGCTCGTGGGTGATCGACGAGCAGCCGCTCGGCGACGGGGAAGGTTGGCAGGACTGGCCGGCGTTCCACCACGTTGACACCGAACGGCATGCCCGCATCCGCTTTTACCTGCCCAAGCCGGGGGCGAGCACCACCGAGGAACATGCCCGGGTGCGCGCGGTGGAGCATGAGTACCGGTTGCTTGCCCGCCTCCGGCACGACGGTCTCCAGGTGCCCGCCGATGTGGTGAAGGACAAGGAGATGGGCATCGGGCTGGTGTTCGACCAGCCGAAGGCGTTCACCCGACTGGACCTGTGGCTGGCCGACAATGCGACGACGCTGAGCCTGGACGGTCAGCTGGAGTTGCTCTCGCAGGTCGCCGAGACCGTGCAATATGCGCACCGGCACCGGGTGGTGCATCGGGTGCTCAATCCGCGAGCGGTCGCGGTGCGGGAGAAGGGCGGTGCGTTATTGCCGCTGGTCACCGACTGGGATTGCGCCGGGGTGCTGCCTGCAAACGCCGAGACCGGGGTGACCCGACTGTCGGCGGGACCGTTGAGTCTGATGGCGGGTGCGCTCACCGAGCAAGCCCGACTCTTCGCGGCTCCAGAGGGTGGGGCGGCGACGGACCCGGCCCGGGTGGACGTGTTCGGGCTGGGCGCGTTGGCGTTCTATCTGCTGACCGGTGGGACCATGCCGGCCACCGAGCGTGGTGAGCTGATGGACCGGTTGCGCCGCGACCGCGGCCTGGACCTAGCCGCAGATATGCCGCAGGTGCCGTCCGCGCTGCGGCAACTGGTGCTCGACGCGACCCATCCGAGCCCCGCGGAGCGGCTGGCGACGGTCACCGATTTCCTGGACCGTCTCGAGGACACCCGCACCGTGTTGGTGTCCGCGGAGGAAGTCGCCGATCCGCTCGACGCCGGCCCGGGCGCCGAGCTGGGTGACGGCCGCTTCGTCTACCAGCGCCGGCTGGGCGCCGGGTCCACGGCGGTCGGAATCCTGGTGACCGACCGGAAGGCGGGCGACGCGCAGCGGGTCCTCAAGGTCGCCAAGGACGACGAGGCGGCCCTCCGACTTCACGCGGAGGCGCAGGTGCTGGGCAAGCTGAACGATCCGCGGATCGTTCAGCTCAGTTCTGAGGAGGTCGTCGCCGGGCGGGCCGCGCTGGTGCTGCAGTATGCGGGCCGCACGACCCTGTCGGAAGAGCTGGCCGCCAAGGGCGGACGGTTGTCGATCGACCAGCTCGAGCGGTGGGGTGAGGATCTCCTCGGCGCGGTGATGGCGCTCGAGCGGGCGGGTGTTACCCACCGCGACATCAAGCCGTCGAATCTGGGTGTGTGGTCGTCGAGCCAGCGGGCCGACACTCACCTGGTGATGTTCGACTTCTCGATGGCCGGGGTGGATCCGCGCAACATCGAGGCCGGCACCCCGCCGTATCTGGATCCGTTTCTAGGACAAGGCGGTCGAGCGCAGTACGACAGCGCCGCCGAACGATACGGCGCTGCGGTGGTGCTGTTCGAGATGGCCACCGGCGACGCGCCGCAGTACGGACCGGATCCGCAAGCCAACCCGGCCACGGTGGACGACGACGTGACGGTGGTGCCGGAACGGTTCGATCCGGCAGTCGCCGACGCGCTGACCCAGTTCTTCGTGGGCGCATTATCGCGGCGCGTGGAGCTGCGGTCGGATACCGCCGAAGACATGCTGCGCGCCTGGCGCGCGGTGTTCACCGAATTGGACGAGAAGCCGGTACCCGTCGATACCGCGGGCACCGCCGAGCAGGCCACCACGGCCACCAACCTGACCGCGGCGGGGTTGACGGCGCGCGCCGTGTCGGCACTCGGGACGCTCCAGGTGACCACGGTCGGGGAACTGCTGGCGCTGGATTCGACCAAGCTGAACCGCCTACTGGCGAAAGAGGCTCGCGGCACCCGCACCGAGATCCGCGACCGCTACCGCGAGTGGGCCAAACGACTCGGCCGTCAGCAACGCACCGCCCGCGGCCAAGCCCTGCTGGGACTGGACGAGGCGGTGGCCATCCTGCTCGCCGCGGTCGGCAAGGGCAGAGCCGGCACCAGGCGGGCGGCGGCGGCACTACTACTGGGCACCACGTCCGGATTGGACGCGTTCGCCAGTGGGCACGAGCTGGCCGATGTGCTGGGCAAGACCCACCAGCGCGGACATCAGTTGATCAAGGAGCTGCAGTCCGACTGGGCGGAGAACCCGGCCACTCGGGAGTTACTCGACGAGATCATCGAATCGGCGCAACAGGTGCTGGCCGATTCCGGTGGGGTGGCAGCGATTTCGACGTTGACCGCCGAGATCCGGGGGCGGTTGCCGCAGCCACCCGCCGACGATTCCGATGCCGCCGCGCCCGCGCTTGCGGAACGCGCCGCCGCCGGACTGCTCCGGGTCGCATTCGACCGGCTCACCGAACACGAGGCCGTCGAGGGCGCGAAGCGGTTGCTGCGCCGACGCCACGACGGGCGCCTGGCCCTGGTCGCGACGGACGAGCTGCTCCTGGCCGCCGCAGAATCCGCGGCCCGCCGCGCCGACGAGCTGGTGACGACGGCCGACGTGGTGGTTGCGTCGCCGACTGCGGCCAGGGAAGTGCGGGCCGCGTTCACCGCCACCTACCGCAACGCGGCGGGCCCGCAGGCGCAGTTGCCGTTGCCCCCCGACGCACGGTTGGTGCGCCTGGCGGCGGCGGTGTCGCGTCGGGCGGCGGTGTCGGGCCGCGGGGAGCTGCACGCGCGCAGCCTCGGCCCCTCAGAGGCATTGCGCCTGGCGTTGGCCGGGCTGTCACAGGCCGAGTCACTCGCCGCAAGCGAGGTACGGGCCCGGGTGGCGGCCCGGTTCCCGGAACTGGATCGACTGCCTGGCCGGCCGGCGTTGGACACGATGATCGACCGGGCCGGCATTGGGCTCCGCTGGCTCGACGGTGCCTACCGTTACCCGGACGCCACCCCGCCGAGCGCGACGTCGCTACATACCCGCGCGGTCACCCACACCGGGGGCGCCTCGCCCGGCCGCACAGGCGACGCGTCTTCGGTCGCCGCAGCCGCGCAATCGGGCTTCTTGCAGGAATCGTTGCGAGAGAATGGCTTCGTCACTGTAGGGGTGCCGGTGCGCCGGCCCGGCGATCACCTGCAGGTGGCACGCGGGCTGGTGGAGAGCTTCGACGGGCAACTCGTCGACGTCACCGGCCGGATCATCGACGCGATGCACGCCTTCACCCGACAGCAGGGCATCGGGTGGGAGCGCGTCCGGAACGCCGACGCCGCCGCGGAGGGCACCAAGGATGCGCGCGGACTGCGGGCGGTACTCGATCGGGTGTTGCCGCAGGTGATCGCGGACCTCGAGGCCGAGGTATTCGTCAGCGCTGCGTCCGAGGCCACGCAGGCCGATAAACAGCCGCGTCCGTTGATTCTTACCGAGCTCTCGCCCCTGGCCCGCTACGGCTGCCTGGATGTGCTCGCCCGGCTCAGTGACCTGTCGGCCCCGCGCCTTCGGCCGGTGTGGGCCGTGGTGCCGCAGATGCGCGGGCAGACCGGGGCGGTGGTGGATGGAAAGCCGATTCAGCTCGGGGTGCCGGGCGGACAGTTCGTGATGTGGACGGCGTCGGATCTTGCCGACGCCGATGTGGAGAGGGTGCGCTGATGGCGGGTATCGACGGTCTGGTGGCAGCGCTGCGACGGCAGGTGATCGAGCTGGAGGACGACCTGCGGGCCCGTGTCGACGGCGCCGACCCCGACACCCGCCAGCCGGGGGTGGGCGATCGATGGCGGGCCGAGCACACGCACGCCCTCAAGGCGCAGCGGACGGCGTCGTCGTGGCAGGCGTGGCGGGACGAGCGGGTGACGCAGGCGGCGGTGGCGTGGGTTCTGGTGACGGTATTCGCCCGGTACTGCGAGGATCGCCGGTTGGTGTCGCGGCAGTGGATCGCAGGGCCGGACGCGAACGCCCGCCGTCAGGCCCTCGACGCACGGCACGCCTACTTCGCCGAGCATCCCGAGCACACCGACCGCGAGTGGATCAAGCAGGTGGTCGACCACTTCGCCGGGTTGGATGCGACGAAGGGCCTGGTCGACGAGTATTCGCCCCTGCGCCAGGTGGCCCCGTCTGGTGATGCGGCGCGTGCGCTGCTCGAATTCTGGTGGGAGCAAGACGATTTCGGGGCGCTGCGATGGACGTTCGGCGGAGTAGACACCCGATTCTTAGGTGACATCTATCAAGATTTGTCGGAATTTGCGAAGAAGACGTATGCGCTGCTGCAGACGCCGGAGTTCGTGGAGGAGTTCATCCTCGATCAAACTCTCGAACCTGCCCTGGCGGAGCGTCCGTTGGAGGGATTCACGGTAATCGATCCCACTTGCGGCAGTGGGCACTTTCTGCTTGGTGCCTTCCACCGGCTGTTGGAACGCTGGCAGCGCGAGGCCCCGGCGCTCGGCCCGCGAATGCTGGTGCAGAAGGCCCTTGAAGGCGTGTATGGGGTGGACATCAACCCGTTCGCGGTGGCCATTGCCCGGTTCCGGTTGATTGTCGCCGCGCTCGAAGCGAGTGGCGACAAGTCGATCGAGACACTGATCGGTATCGAGTTGAATCTGGCGACCGGTGATTCGCTGTTGTGGGGGGCTCGGCAGCAGACTATCAGCGACGACCTACTGACGCTGGGGCAGGAGCAGTTCGCGTACACGACCGAGAACGC
Source organism: Rhodococcus sp. BP-261 (assembly GCF_019835205.1). Lineage (NCBI taxonomy): Bacteria > Bacillati > Actinomycetota > Actinomycetes > Mycobacteriales > Nocardiaceae > Rhodococcus > Rhodococcus sp. BP-261. The sequence continues at coordinate 37,657 of NZ_JABUCO010000016.1, forward strand.
GGACGCGCTGCGTGCGATCCTGCAGCGCGAACACGATGTGGTGGTAGGTAATCCGCCGTATATCCAGGTGAGCGATTCGGCCCTCAGCGGCATCTATCGTGCACTATATTCGACGTGCTTCAAACAGTATGCCCTGACCGTACCGTTCATGGAACTATTCTTCGAACTCGCCCGAACTGGGGAGAGGGGAGTTTACCCGGGTTGGGTTGGCCAAATCACAGCGAATTCGTTCATGAAGCGGGACTTCGGACAGAAGCTTGTTGAGAATTATCTTCCCCGTCGGGATATGCGTGCGGTAATCGACTCTGAAGGAGCCTGGATACCGGGGCACAATAGTGATGGAACCTCTACCGTGATCATCGTCGGAACTGGAGGGCCTCAGCGACGTGGCGAAGTTCGTGTCATCTTGTCGAAAGGTCGCCGGGAGAGCAGAAGCGTCGGCAACAGCGGCGCTGGCCCCTATTGGCGGTCGCTGGTTGAGCACTTGGGTCAACGCGATTATTCAGACGAATGGATCGATGTGGTCGATCTTCCGAGAATTTCACTTGCACAGCATCCATGGAGCCTGTCAGGGGGCGGTGCTGTAGAGCTACGATCCAAGATCGAGTGTGCGCATGTCTCGGTTCTTGGCGACCTGATCAATGTGGCAGGGCGGACGTGTCATACGGGTTCTGATGACGCTTACTTTGCCTCACCAGGTGCCTGGCGGCGCCATCGTGTCGACGATGACCACGTAGTGCCATTGGTGACGGGTGACGCCATCCGTGAGTGGCTCATCACACCCGATACCGAGGCGCTCTTTCCATATTCAAAGTCCTTGAAGGCTTCGCTCGACGATCCTGCCACCGCTCGGCTCTTATGGCCAATGAAATCGATATTGGATTCACGTCGGGAACTTGGCGGAACGCATGAGGAGATCGGTCTTACCTGGTACGAGTGGAGTCGATGGCACCCGGAACGGTTCTCTGTTGATCTAGGGATCGCATTTGCATTCGTAGCAACGCACAATCACTTTGTCCTCGACCGCGGCGGAAAAGTATTCAAACAGTCTGCACCCGTTATCAAGTTGCCACGCGGTAGAAGCGAGAATGATCATCTTGAGCTGCTCGGTGTTCTGAACAGCTCGACGGTTGGCTTTTGGCTTCGCGAAAATACTCAGCCGAAGGGGGGAGCAGCAAATATTACGTGGTCGCGAACCCGCGAATATCCCGGAACGATCGTCAAGAAGATTCCGCTTCCACCAACATATCCACTTGACAGTGCCCGGATCATCGAAACCCTTGCACAGGAGCTTGCGACCCAAACCCCCGAGGCGGTGGCATGCGAGACCGTGCCCACCGCCAATGCGTTAGAGCTGGCGCGCAAGGAATCCGAACGCATCCGTGCGTTGATGATTGCTCACCAAGAAGAGCTCGACTGGGAGTGCTACCGGCTCTACGGCCTGATCGACGAAGACCTCACCTATCCCGGCGACCTGCCGGGTATCGCACTTGGAGAGCGCGCCTTCGAGATCGTGCTCGCTCGCGCGGTGGAAAACGGCGAGCACACAGAGTGGTTCGAGCGGCACCGCTCCACCCCCATCACCGAAATCCCCACCCATCTACCTGCCGACTACCAGACACTGATTCGGCGTCGCCTCGATGCCATCGCCATCAACCCGAACCTGCGGCTGCTGGAGAAGCCGGAGCACAAGCGGCGCTGGGCTGTCGAACCATGGGTCGAGCGCGTCACCGAAGCCTTGCGTGACTGGCTGCTCGATCGCGTCGAAGACCGGGCTTTGTGGTTCGACCGGGACGACCGCCCCACCCCGCAGAGTGTGTCCCAACTGGCCGACCGGCTAGACCGCGACCCCGATTTCCGGGCCGTGCTGCGGCTGTGGGCGGGTAGTGCCGAATCTTCGACCGGCGCAGCCCTGGCCAAGTTGCTCGACGAGGAAGGCGTGCCGTATTTGGCGGCGCTGCGCTACAAGCCAGCCGGGCTCGAGAAGCGCGCCGCCTGGGAGCACACCTGGGCGCTGCAACGCCGCGAGGACGCCGGGGAGAAACTCGATGCCCCGATCCCGGTGCCGCCGAAATACAAGCCCGCCGACTTCCTGAAAACGTATTGGTCGCGGCGCGGCAAGCTCGACGTACCGAAGGAACGCTTTATCTCCTACCCCGACGCCGGACGCACCTCGGATACCACCCAGTTGCTCGGCTGGGCCGGTTGGGATCACGCCGAGCAGGCCCTGGCCCTGGCCGGGTTGATCGACGAGCGCATCCAAGACGGCTGGGGCGCCGACAAGCTGACTCCCATGCTCGCCGGCCTCGCCGAACTGCTGCCGTGGGTGCAGCAGTGGCACGGCGAGATCGACCCCGAGTTCGGCGAGTCCGTCGCCGACACCGTCGGCGAGGAGCTGCGCTCGCGCTGCGCCCAGATCGGCGTCACCGTCGACGAGCTCGCCGCGTGGCGCCCACCCGCGTCCACCCGTGGCCGTCGCACCAAGAAGGAGAGCACCCCGGCATGAGCACTTTGCTGCGCGACGTCATCGACATCGCCGAGAGGGCCGGTAGCGAAGACTATGTGCTGCGCCTGACCGACAGCACCGACGACGATCAACACATCCGCGACACCCTCGACGCGTACGTGCTCACCGACTCGCTGCAGGAGAACTTCGAGCTGGCACTGAATCTGGTGGCAGACGGGCTGGCCCACAACAAGTCCCGCGCCGCCTACCTCACCGGCTCGTTCGGTTCCGGTAAGAGCCACTTCATGGCCGTGCTGTACGCGCTGCTCGGCAACCACCCCGCCGTACGCGTCCCCCGGTACAAGAAGCTCACCGGCAGCTACGACGGCTCCCTCGCCGGGAAGAAGGTCCTGCGGCTCACCTACCACCTGCTCGGCGCGAAGAGCCTCGAAGAAGCCATCTTCAAGGGGTACGTGCAGCAGATCGCCCGGCTGCACCCGCAGGCGCCGCTGCCTTCCGTGCACATCTCCGACAGTCTCCTCGCGGACGCCGAGAACTTGCGGAGCAATATGGGCGACAAGAAGTTCTTCGAGGGGCTTGGTGGCGCTGGGGGCGACGACGAGTGGGGTGGGCTGATCGGCGCCTGGGACCTGGCCGGCTACCAGGACGCTCTCGCCTCGTCCCCGGAGGATCCGCGCCGCCGCGAATTGGTGTCCGCCCTGGTGGAGGCGTACTTTGGGTCGTTCACCGAGCAGGCCCGGTACGTGGACCTCGACCGTGGGCTGGTCGCGATCTCCGAGCACGCGAAGACCCTCGGCTACGACGCGGTGGTGCTCTTCCTCGACGAGCTGGTGCTGTGGCTGGCGTTCTCGGTGCGCGACACCGAGTTCTTCGCCCGCGAATCGCAGAAGATCACCAAACTCGTCGAATCGTCCGGCACCCACCGAGCGCTGCCGCTGATCTCGTTCGTCTCTCGGCAGATGGACCTGCGCAAATGGTTCGCCGACGCGGGCGCGTCCGGGGCCGAGCAGGAGGCGCTCGACCGTGCGTTCCACTACCAGCAGGGCCGCTTCCAGGAGATAGAACTCGGCGACGACAACCTCGCCGAGGTGGCGCACGCACGGTTGCTGCGCCCCAGGGACGAACCTGGCGCGGAGGTCCTCGACGAGGCGTTCCGCTCCGTCAGCCGCACCGCCGACGTGTGGGACGTGCTGCGCGACAGCATGAACACCACCGACGAGCACCGCGGCGCCTCCGAACGGGAGTTCCGGCTCACCTACCCGTTCTCACCCGCACTGATCGCCACCCTGCGGAGCCTGTCGAGCGTCATGCAGCGGGAACGCACCGCGCTGAAGGTGATGCAGCGGATGCTCGTCGACCGGCGCGACACCCTCACCGTCGACGATCTCATTCCCGTCGGCGACGCCTTCGACTACATCGTCGAGGGCAACCAGCCGATCGACACCCACGCGGGCACCATGTTCAAGGCCGCGCTCGAGCTGTACCACGGCAAGCTGCGCCCGCACCTGCTCGCCAAGCACGACCTTACCGACGAGCAGATCGCGGACGACCCCGACGCCGCGCCGGCCGGATTCCGCGCGCACGAACGCGTGGCCAAGACGCTGCTGCTCTCGGCGATCGCCCCGAAGGTGCCCGCGCTGCGCGACATCACCGCCTCCCGCCTCGCCGCCCTCAACCACGGGTCGATCAAATCTCGGTTGCGCGGCGGCGAGGCCCGCGTGGTCCTCGGTGTGGTCCGCGAATGGGCCAAGGATGTCCCCGAGATCACCGTCTCCGACGGCGCGAACCCGATTATTCGCGTGCAGCTCGCCGACGTCGACTACCAGTCGGTGCTCGACCGGGTCCGCGGCGAGGACAATCCCGGCCGTCGCCGGGTGCTGCTGCGCAAGATCGTGCACCACGCGCTCGGCATCACCACCGCGCAGGACGATCTCGGCGGCGCCGCCACCCGCAGCGTGTATTGGCGTGGGTCTCGACGGGAAGTGGACGTGGTGTTCGGCAACGTGCGCGACGCCGGCTCGGTGGCCGAGACCAGTTTCGACAACCGGCCCGGCACCTGGCGGTTCATCGTCGACTACCCGTTCGACGAACAGAACTTCTCCACCGCCGACGACATCGCCCGGATCGACCGGATCCTCGCCGGCAGCGGCGACCGGCACACGGTGGTGTGGCTGCCGAAGTTTTTCTCCGGCAAAGCTATCGACGATCTTGCGCTGCTAGTCAAGCTGGACTGGCTGTTCACCGGCAGCGGTGACCGCTGGCAGGAGAATTCCGATCACCTCTCCGTGACCGATCGTGCGCAGGCCCGCGGCATCCTGGAGAACCTGCACCGCGGCACCATGACGGGCTTCGAGATGTTGCTCAAACAGGCCTACGGCATCGAGGCGACCGATCCGAAGATGTTCGTCGACGACCCCGGGCACACCGAGGTGCTGGTGTCGCTGAGCAAGGACTTCCAGCCCAAGCTGCCCGCGGCGCTCACCCTGCAGGACGCGTTCGAGAAGATCACCGACCAGGCGTTCTCCGCCACCTACCCGTCGCATCCCGAGTTCACGCCGGCGATGGAGGAGATCACTCCCCGCCAGTTTGAGGTGGTCCGCGGCTATGCCGAACAGGCATGCACCCAGTCCGAGGGCCGCGTTCTCACCCAACCGGGCGGCGAACGCAAGACCGTTCAGCGCATCGCCGGACCGCTGCGCGTCGGCAAGGCCACCGAAGACCACTTCCTGTTCGGGGAGGAACAGTTCGCGTACTGGGCGGGCGAACTGGACCGCGTGGCCAACCAGGCCGGGCCGGGCACTGCCATCCACGTCGGTGTGCTGCAGCGGCACATCGACACCCTCACACCCGCATGGGGCCTGCGGCCCGAGGCGCGGGACCTGGTGATCGGCGCGTGGGCGCTACTGCGTAAACGCGCCTGGTTCGAGGCCGGAGCCCCGATTGCCGCACCCCCGCTCGGGCGGATGCGGGAGAACATCGAACTGCGCGCGGAGGAGCTGCCCGAGCAGCGCGCGTGGGAGGCGGCCAGGCTGGCGGCCACCCAGCTGTTCGGCTACACCCTCGCCCGCACCTACCTGACCGGCGCCAACGTGGCCGAATTCGCCCAGCAGGTGCGGGTTCGCGCCGACAGTCAGCGAGCCGCACTGGCCGAACTGATCGACCGGCTCGGCGCAGCCCACCACGTACTGGACCTTGACACCACCGACACCGACCGGATCACGGCAGCCCGTGCTCTGCTGGCAGCCCTCGACCGGTTGGCGCAGACCGGGGGCAATGTCGCCACCATCGACGCACTCGCCGACCTGGAACTCCCGGTCGGTGGTGAAACCGCGGGCCGGATGCTCGCCGAGGCGGGTCGCGATAGCCGCACCCTGCGCGGCTTCAAATGGCCACTGCTGGACAAGGTCGCCGCGGGCGCGTCCCGCGGCGGCGAGCGGGCAGAAGCGGCACGAGCGATCCTGCGTCGACTGCGGGAAGCAGTGTCCATCCCTGGGCAGGCGCTCACCGAGGAACTCGCCCGCGGCGAGGACCAGGTGGTCGAGTGGGTGGTCGGGGAAGCTGAACCGTCCCCCACACCCACACCGACCCCCGAGCCCATACCGAAGCCGGAGCCCGCGGCAAGGCCGGTCACCGATCCGGAGACCGTCGAACTCCGCGGTCGGGGCGACATCGACGACGTGTCCGCCCGGCTACGCGCCGCCTTCGACAAATACGGCTCGCGGGTGCGGGTCACCTGGTGGGTCGAGTGAGCACGCTCGCCGCCACCCGGCCGATCATCGACGCAAAGCTCGCCAAGGCCGCCGAGAAGCGGCACCGGCACGGCGTGCTCGGGCTGCGCGCCGTGCCCCGCTGGGACGGCGGCGAATTCAGCCACGACGGCACCCGAGTCACCGTCGTGCCGTGCCCGTCCACGCTCGCCGTGTGGGAGGCGCTGCACTCGCGTGCCGACGGGGAATGGCTGGTCATCCTCACCCCCATCGAAGAGGACGAGCTGGGCACAGGTGTGCTCGCCCACCTGCTGGAGGGGAAGCTGCTCACCCCTGACCCGTGGGATGCGCTGCGCAGTACCTTCTCCGCCACCACCATCGAGCCGGCGCTGTACCGGGTGGCGAACGACCGCGCGTTGGCCACCGGCCTGCTGGCCGTGCTGCCCACCTCCGCCTACACCCCGGCGCCGGGCGGGGTGCTCACCCGCACCCACGCGATGTCCGCCGTGGCGCGCGGGGTGCTGGGCGTCACCGACGATCCGGCCACCGAAATCGACACCCTCGCGGTGCTCGAGTGGAGCCGACAGCCGACAGCCGCCGACGCCTACGCACGGCTGGCCGCCGAGGGTGGGCCGGAACTGGCGGCGTCGCTGACCGGTTGGCTCACCGGACGCGCCGGCCGTCTCGGTCCCGCCGTCGCCGCGTTGCTCGCCGCGGATCGGATCGCCGACCTGGTGCCGCTCGGTCTGCTCGCCGGTCTGCTCGACCCCGAGGTGCCCGGCGGGCAGTTGGCGCTCGGCAAGTTCCAGGGCACGTTCGGGCTGCACCGGCTCGGTGCGGACGATCTGCGTGGCTGGTACCAGGATGCGGCGGCACTGGTCATGGGACCGCTGACCTACCAGCAGTGCCAGAACGTGCTCGACGCCGCGGACCGCCACGTGCGGGCGCTGGGCATCGAGCCGCTCGCCGGCCGCTCCGAGCTGCTCCCGCAGGGTCTGCACTCCCGAATCACGGTCCTGGCCGATCAGATCGACACGGCCCTACCCCTCGGCCCGGTCACCACGCTGCCCGCGATCCCCGCCGATCTGGCCGGCATCGAGTCCGCGTGGCAGGACGTTCAGCGGCATTTCCTGGCAGCAGAGGACCCCACCTGCCGCGCCTACGCCGCGGCGGTCCGGCTGCTGCGCTGGCTCGCCGGACCGGGCGACCATGGCGCCTCGCTCACCGCACTGACGCAGCGGCACGTCGACGTCGACGCGTGGGTGGACTCCGCCTTGGGTGCGGTGCGCCGGGGCGCCGACCTCCCCGCCAACGTCGCCACGCTGCGCCGGGTCATCGAGACCGTCACCGGGCTGCGCCGCACCCGCGACCGCGCGTTCGCCGCAGCCCTGGCCGACGCGCCGCACCCCGAACCGCTCGTGGTCGAGGATCTGCTCGCCCGCGTGGTGCTGCCGCTCGCCGGGGACCGGCCCACCCTGCTGCTGGTGCTCGACGGGCTGTCCCAGGCGGTGGCCACCGAGCTGATCGGCGTCGCCACCGACACCGGATGGACCGAGGCCGGTGTGCTCGGCTCCACCCGACGCACCGCGGCGCTGGCCGTGCTCCCGACACTCACCGGACGCAGCCGCTGCTCGCTGCTCTGCGGTGAACTGCGCGAGGGCACCGAACAGGCCGAGCGGGCGGGGTTCCTCGACAGCCTCCGCAAGGCCGGCCTGCAGGCGGCGTCCGGTGTCCCGGACCCGATCTTCCACAAGAAAGCGCTCGACTCGATGCCCGCCGGCGCCGCCCTCGCCACCGATGTCGCCAACGCCGTCGCCGACACGGAGGGCCGACCGCTCGTCGCGGCGGTGCTCAACTACGTCGACGACAACCTGCACCACACCGACCCTGGCCGCACCGACTGGACCGTCGACACCATTACCCACTTGCGTCCGCTGCTGAAAGCGGCGAGGGCGGCCGGCCGGGCCGTGGTGATCGCGTCCGATCACGGGCACGTCATCGAGCGGCGCGAAAGCACCAAACGGGACCGCGACTCCGTGTACGGACTGCGCGCACATGGCGACCTGACCGCGGTCGCCGACGACGAGGTGCTGGTCCGTGGGCCGCGGGTGCTCACCGATTCCGGGGCGGTGGTGCTCGCCGTCGACGAGACGGTCCGCTACGGCCCCGTGCACGCCGGCTACCACGGTGGTGGTTCGCCCGCCGAGGTGGTGACCCCGGTGATCGTGCTGCACACCGGCGACCGCCCCGCCGGCCTGAGCGAACTCGATCCCGTGCAGCCGGACTGGTGGCACGCGCCGGTCGTCGACACCGCGACCGTGGCGGCCGCATCCTCGGGCTCGGAGTCTGCGTCGGCAACGGTCACCGTCCCCGCGCCCCGATCCCGCCGCAAGACGGCCACGCAGGAACCGAGCCTGTTCGACGAACCGGCCGCCACACGGCCCGTTGCTCCGGGGCGGTCGGTCGCCGACGAGGTGCTGGCCACCGCCGTGTTCCGCGACCAGTTGCGCCTTGCCGGCCGGATCGCGGTGAGTGAGAACCAGATCCGCGTCCTACTCGCCGCATTGCTGGCCGAACCCTCGCGCGAGCTAACCCTGCTGCGGGCATCGTCGCTGCTCGGGATCGGCACCGGTCGGGTCGGCGGCGCACTGCTGCAGATCAAACGGGTCCTCGACGTCGAGGGCTACGAGGTGTTGCTGCTCGACGGTGCGGTGCGAGTGGACGAGGCGGCGCTGCGCGAGCAGTTCGGGATCGGCTCGTGACCGCCGTGTCGCCGCGTCGGCGACGGGAGATCCTCGACGCCCTGCGCCGCGGCACCGTGCCGTCCAATGGCCTCGATCAGTTGGCCGTCGGACTGGGCAGATTCGAGACCGAACTCGACGCCGAACTCGCCGCGGTAGCCGGCGGCGGCGCCATGTTCAAGGCGGTGCGCGGCGACTACGGCTCCGGCAAGACGTTCTTCGCCCGCTGGCTCGCCGACCGCGCCACCAAGCAAGGGTTCGCGATCGCCGAGGTCCAGGTCAACGAAATCGACACCCCGCTGCACAAACTCGAGACCGTGTACCGGCGCAGTATCGAATCGCTGCGCACCGCGTCGATCCCACCGAGCGCGCTGCGTCCGATCCTCGACGCCTGGCTATTCACTATCGAGGACGACGCGCAGCAACAGGGCATCGAGGTAGATTCGCTGCTCGAACGACGCCTCGCCGACGTCGCCACCCGGGCACCCGTGTTCCCGATGGCGATCCGCGCCTATCGGCGGATGATCGCCGAGGGCGACAACGACGGAGCTGACGGGCTGGTCGCCTGGCTGGGTGGGCAGCCGCACGTCGCCGCCTCCGTGAAGCGGCGCGCCGGCATCAAGGGCGATCTCGACCACTTCCTCGCCCTCGGGTTCCTGCGCGGCCTGCTCGCCGTGCTGGCCGACGCCGGCAATGCCGGACTACTGCTGGTCCTCGATGAGGTGGAAACCCTGCAGCGGGTGCGCAGAGATGCCCGGGCGAAGGCTCTCAATGCGTTGCGGCAGCTGGTCGACGAGGTACACGACGGGCACTTTCCTGGCCTGTACCTCCTTATCACTGGCACCCCCGCATTCTTCGAGGGCAGGCAGGGGGTGGCGCTCCTGCCGCCGCTGGCCGACCGGCTGCATACCGACTTTTCCCGCGAGCCGCGCTTCGACAATCCCCGCGCTCCGCAGCTGCGGCTCACGGGTTTCGACCTCGACAAGCTCGTCGAGCTCGGCGGACGGGTCCGCGAACTGTTCGTCAGCGGGATCGACGACGCCGATCGTGTTCGCGCCGTCGCCGACGACCAGTTCTTGCGGCGCTTCGCCGACGCGGTGGCAGGCAAGCTCGGTGGTCGCGTCGGCATCGCGCCACGCTTGTTTCTGCGCAAACTTATCGACGTCCTCGACGTGATCGAACTACATCCCGACTTCGACCCGTACACCGACTACGAGGTGTCGATCGCCGCCACCGACTTACTCGACGGGGAACGAGAAGCTGTGTCCGCTGACGACGTCGAACTGGACATTTAGGAGGAACCGTGCCGAGATACGTGCAGCACTTGTCGGTCCGCGTACCGTGGCACGACTCCGGATGGAACGGTACTGTGTGCCGGGCCCCGGAACGTAATTCGGCGTGTGTGCTGCTACCCAGTATCGGCGCCAATCGCGACGACTCCCGCGAAGCGGGCTACGCCGGACTGCCGGTGCATGAGATCAACGGAAAGCTGCCCCCGTGCGTCGAGGAGCGGGCGACCTTTCTCAGCCCGCATGAGGTGACGGTTCACAAGACCCATCCATACCGGTGGAACAAGGCGTTGAAGGGTATCTCCGACGACTGGCTGTCGTTGCCGGCCTGGTCGGTGCATGCGACTCCCTATTACTGGATGATGAGCGCAAACTCTGACGACATCGCCCGCACTGAGCCACTCGAGGGTTATGTCGCCGAGCTCGAAGCCGGCGCGAACGCTGCTCTTGGATTCAACCCGAAGAATCAGACCTGGGTGCTCCACGGCGATAACCAGAAGGCACTGATCGAGACATTCTTCCGCAACGTCACCCCCCAGCAGTCCCTGGTTTTCTTCTATCTACGGCACTCGCCGTTCGAAGACGCCGGCCGACTCCTGATCGGCGCAGCGTCTGTCGATTCTCTTCAGCTTCCTGGCCGCTGGCCGACTGAAAGTCCAACAGACTTCCCGAACCACATGTGGGAAACCACCATTCGGCACACGCTCCGACCCGACGGCGCCGGTGGGATCCTGTTGCCGATGCAGGCCCTGGCAGCGCTCGCCGCGAAGGGTGCAGATGTCTCCAGCGCGCTCGCAGCAGCGCCGCAGAAGGAGCGTGAGTTCTCCTACGTCACCGAGCACGTGGCGGACGACGCAGCTGTAGCCTCCCTGATGGCGCTACGCGCCGCCGCGGACGCTGCGACCGAGCTGGGCTGCGCCGTCCCGCCCGACTCGATCGGCTGGCTCGACGATCAACTGCATACGGCCTGGCGGCGCCGTGGAGTCGCAACCGGGTTGCCCGCGGTGCTCGGTCGGCTCGGCTTCGAGTACCCAACCTACGCGGCCAGGCTGATTACCGCGTCCACCGCGGAGGGGGACGACCCTTGGGACACCCTGACCAGCGGACTTGATGGCAATCCACCGGCAGGGCCGTCGAGTGTGCTGTTCACCGTGACCAGGCAGCGCGTCTGGCGGGCGCTTACCGACGAGGACCGCGCCGCACTGCGATTGCTCGTACGGTTCGACCTGTCCCACGACCAGATCACTGCGGTGCTCGACGGTGAGACGAGCGTGGCGATCGAGTCGGAGGAACTACTCGAGAACCCCTACCATCTGGTGACTTGCACCGTGGACGACGACGACCCGATCGACTTCGACATCGTCGATCGAGGGTGTTTCGGTGCCCCCGAGCTGTTGGCTGCGCATCCCCTTCCGGTAACCGAGCCATTCGACGATCCCGGTGATCCGCGACGAGTCGAGGCGCTCATTGCCTCGGAACTGTCGGTCGCCGCTGGTGAGGGACATACCTTGCTGCCGTTACCCGCGCTACTCGCCCGAGTGGCAGACCGGAATCTTGTACGGCCATTGCCTTTGAGTGCGCAGGTCCTTACTGGGCTGGACTTGCACCCCGAATCGCTCGATGACGATCCAGACAACAACTGGCCGGTCATCGCCAACACTCGCCTTGCTGATGGTAGCGCCGCCTACAAGTTGCGCTCACTGCTCGCAGTGCGTACGACGATCCGGGATCTCACCGGCCAGTTATCCGGTCAGCCCCGGCATCGCGTACCGGATGACCTCGCCACCGCCCTCGACACGATGCTCGGGGATCTCTCAGCGCATGACCCCCATGATCTCGATCAGGAACGCCGTGCCCGCGAGGAGAAGACGGAAGCCCTCGCGGAGATGTATACCAGCCGTTTCACCATTCTCAACGGCCCCGCTGGGACCGGCAAGACCACTCTCGTCAAGGCGCTGGTGCAACGTCCAGAAATCCAGTCCGGCGGTGTACTCCTGCTCGCACCGACCGGGAAAGCACGCGTCCAGCTCGCCAAGAAGGTCGGACACGATGCGGTGACCGTTGCCCAGTTCCTTGCCCGCAGTGACCGATTCGACGGATCGACAGGTCGGTATACGGCGACCAGCGATCCCGCCACCCGGCAGAAATTCGGGCTGGTGGTCGTCGACGAGGCGTCCTTGCTCACCGAGACCATGCTCGCGGCGCTGATCGATGCCCTCCATCCGCCGCAACGCCTGATCCTGGTGGGCGACCCGCGGCAACTTCCGCCGATCGGTGAGGGCAGACCATTCGTGGACCTGGACCGGGCAGCGCGGGCCGCTCACGACGGCGGCTGGCCGGAGGTGGCGCCTGGCTGGGCGGGCCTGACGGTGCTCCGTCGGCAGCAGGGCCGGGTGCGGGACGACCTGATGCTCGCGAAGTGGTTCGCGGGAGACGAGATCCCCGAAGGCTTCGACGAGGTGTGGGAGCGGATGCGGCTGGGCCAACACATGGAATCGCTGCGGTCCGTGCACTGGGCCGGACGTAGCCCGGAGCAGGTTCTCGAAAAAGTCCTCGCCGAGGAACTGGGGGTTCGTTCAGATGACGACGGACGATCCTTCGCCGCCTCCTACGGCGCCACCGTCGCCGAGTACGTCAACTATTACGATGCACCCGGGCACATCGAGGACTGGCAGGTGCTGTCCCCGCTTCGCAACCATGCTGCCGGCACTATTCGGCTCAATCGGCATCTGAAAGAACTCTATCGCGGGTTTGAGCTGCGGCAGGCGCAGAAGTGGGACCGCGATAGGAAGGTCCCCAAACCGCTCGGTCCCGAGCGGATTGTGATGGGAGACAAGGTTGTCAACCTCACCAACCGAAAGTACGCCCAATTTTGGTCCCGAGACGAGGGTGCAGGCCGGGACTATCTCGCCAACGGCGAGATCGGTGTTGTCGTCGGGCAGATCAAGTCGCGCAATATGTCGAAGGCACCATGGCAAACAGACGTCGAGTATTCGAGCCAGCGGGGTCGTCGATTCCGCACCACGATGGAAGGCTCCGAGACCGACGCCCCCGTAGAACTGGCTTGGGCGCTCACGGTGCACAAGTCGCAGGGCTCGGAGTTCGGCCTGGTTATCGTGATGCTGCCGGCCAGTGCCGGACGAGTCTCACGTGAACTGATCTACACCGCGCTGACCCGGCAGACCCGGCGGGTGGTGTTGTGCCACGAGGGCCCCATCGAGGATCTGCTCGAACTGACGCGTGCCACCGGATCGGATACCGGTCGCCGGATGACGGACTTGACGATCGCCCCGGACCCGGTAAGTGTCAGCACTCTCACCCCCGGTGCGCCGAGTACCTTCCTCGACGCGGGACTCGTGCACGTCACTCGCAGTGGAATCCTGGTGCGCAGTAAGAACGAGGTGATTGTCGCCGGTATTCTCGACGACATCGCGCCCGGGTCCTGGATCTACGAGCAGCCGTTGATCGCACCCGACGGTAGTCGGAAGGTGCCGGACTTCACGATCACTACGGCGGACGGTCAAAATGTCTATTGGGAACATCTGGGCAAGCTCGATGTGCCCGAATACGCAGCCGCGTGGGAGCGCAAACGCGCGTGGTACGCGGCGTACGGCATCACGGAGGAGGGTGGTCCCGGTGGCACCCTATTCACTACCGACGACCTCGGTGGTGTCGATATTCCACAGTGGCGCGAACGTGCGGAGTCAGTGATCGGGGAGATGCGTCGTCCTGCGCCCAAACGTGGCGCGGTCAAACGCGCGGCACCGAAGAAGCGGTGAAAGTGCAGGACGACGCGTTCTCGCGCCTGCACCCCGGCGTGCAGTATCACCTGGCGAATACCCTTCGCTGGGATGGTCTGCGCCCCACACAGGCGCAGTCTGTCGGACCGATTCTCGACGGCGACGACACGCTGGTGATCGCGCCGACTGCCGGTGGCAAGACGGAGGCTGCGATCTTCCCGTTGTTGTCGGTGATGGCCACCGAAGAGTGGCAGGGCGTGTCGGTGCTGTACGTGTGTCCGCTCCGGGCTCTGCTGAACAACCTGCAGCCGCGGTTGCACCAATACTGTCAGTGGCTTGGCCGCTCGTCCGCCGTGTGGCACGGCGACGTGGGGCAGTCCGCGCGGAAACGGATACTGCTGGATCGGCCGGACGTTCTGCTGACCACACCCGAGTCGCTCGAGGCGATGCTTGTCTCCACTAAAGTCGATTCGCGCGTGTTGTTCTCCGGTCTCCGCGCCGTGGTTGTCGACGAAATCCACGCCTTTGCCGGGGACGACCGTGGCTGGCATCTGCTGGCCGTGCTGGAACGGCTGTCCCGAGTGGCAGGTCGCGAGGTGCAACGCATCGGTTTGTCCGCCACCGTCGGCAATCCTGAGGAGTTGCTGGGGTGGCTGCAGGGCAGCTTCATCGAACGTACGCGATCGGTCGTGGCCCCGTCTGCGCCCGTTGCGGCGATCGCGCCCGACATCACCGTCGACCACGTCGGCTCGCTCGACAACGCCGCCACCGTCATCGCGGCATTACATCAGGGTGAGAAACGTCTGGTGTTCGTCGACAGCCGTCGCCGCGCCGAGGAACTCGGGTCCGCGCTGCGTGAGCGGGGCGTGCAGACCTTTCTGTCTCACTCCTCGCTGTCGGCCGCCGAGCGACGTCGTTCCGAGGAAGCATTCGCAGATTCGCGCGACACGGTGATCGTCGCGACCTCCACCCTTGAGTTGGGCATCGACGTCGGCGATCTGGACCGGGTCATCCAGATCGGTGCACCGCGCACCGTCGCGTCGTTCCTCCAACGGCTCGGACGAACCGGCCGGCGCTCCGGGACCCTGCGGAACTGCCTGTTCCTGTGCGTCGACGAGGACGCGGTGCTGTCGGCGTTGGGGATGCTGGAGTGCTGGTCGCGCGGATGGGTGGAGCCGGTCACGCCGCCGCCCTCCCCGCGGCATATCGCGGCACAGCAGCTGATGGCGCTGTGTCTGCAGGAGCATCGGATCGGGGTGAATCGCTGGCGGGAGTGGTGGGGTACTCTGCCCGTATTCGACGAGACGGCACCAGATATACTCGAATTCTTCTGCGCTGAAGGGTATTTCGAGCGGGACGGCGACTTTCTACACATCGGGCCCGAGGCGGAACGCCGGTTCGGCCGGCGCTACTTCTCCGACCTGACGGCGGTGTTCAGTGCGCCCCCCGAATTTCTCGTGCTCGCCGGACAAGCCGAGGTCGGAACGGTCGGCACAGACCTACTAATTGAGGAGGTCGAGGGTCCACGGGTACTGCTACTCGGCGGACGATCCTGGAAAGTGACGCACATCGACTGGCAGCGTCGGCGATGCTTCGTGGAACCGGTCGACTCGGGCGGCCGGGCGAAATGGTCGGGGCTCGGTGGCGGTGTGTCGTTCGAGATCGCGCGCGGAATGCGCACGGTGCTGTTGGGTTCCGACCCCGGGGGCGTGACGTTGACTCGACGATCGGTAAACGTGTTGATGGACCTGCGGACATCGTATGCCGACGCGGTGGACGCCGACCGGTTGGTGTTGGCACTGCCGTCCGAGAGCGCGGGACGCTGGTGGACCTGGGCGGGGACGGCAGCCAATCGAAGTCTGCAGGCGTCCCTGCCCGGTCTGGTGGACCCCCGGCAAAGGTTCGACGAGCAATCGCTCCGACTGCTGCCCGGCGTTACGGTGGCCGAGGTTTCGAATGCGCTGGCGTCACCGGAGTGGCGTCCACCGGAGGTAAACCGTAATGCCGTGACCGGCCTGAAGTTCTCCGCCGCTCTGCCGCCTGGGCTCGCGGAATCGACAGTCGCGGAACGGCTTGGCGACCTTGCCCATGCGAAAACCGTCAGTGCGGAGACCCGCATCATCCGGAAATAACGACACGTCTGTGCAAGTCTCGGCATGCCGGGCTTGTGCGTGCACAACATCTGTCGTCATGGGGCAGCTCCTCATGGCTACGGGGCCGAGAGATGCCGGTACAGCGTCGCGCGACCGATCCCCAGAACTGCCGCGATTTCACTCTTCGGGGTCCCAGCCTCGATCATCTGCCGAATGTGACGCGCCTTCGCCGCGTCGATCGCCTTGGGTTGCCCACCAACCCTCCCTCGCGCCCGCGCTGCAGCAAGACCGGCGACCGTCCGCTCCTGGATAATCGCTCTTTCGAATTGCGCTAGTGCACCGAAAATTTGGAAGATCAGCATCCCGCCGGGCGATGAGGTATCGATCGTCTCGGTGAGCGATTTGAACGCCACCCCGCGCGCTTGGAGGTCTTCGACCGTCTCGATCAGATGGCTCAACGATCGCCCGAGCCTGTCCAAGCGCCACACGACGAGAGTATCGCCGGCGCGAAGATGACCTAGTACGTCCAGCAGCTCGGGACGGTCCTTCTTCGCACCGCTCGCTACTTCCTCCCAGACCCTCGAACACCCGGCGGCCGCCAGAGCGTCCCTCTGCAAATCCAGCACCTGATCGGTGCCACTTACCCTCAGATACCCGAATACGGCGCTCACAAGCGATGACTGTCCCAGAAACGTCTGACACCCTCCAGCGGTCACCCGGCAAGGTGAGACGGGTTTCTGAGACACATCACAGTTTGATAACGCACGCTGTCGATGTCAGTTTCAGAAGTCGGCTGCACGATTTCAGAAGTCTCCTGCAACTCTGAGTTCTTTATGCCCACGTTAGGTTGCATCCGATGAGCGCCGCGATCCCTGACTGGTTAGCGCAGTGATGGTGTGGTTTCCCATCAAGCCTTACTGGCCTTCGTTGAACTGCGGGTCTGGCGTCGTGGCCGGCCACGGAAGGCTGTTGTCGCGGGAAGTGCTCGATCCGACACTTGTGGCATGGGCGGCGAGAAAGTTGTCGACGATGCGGATGCAGTCGTCGGTGTGGATGTGACGCAGTCCTGTAAGGCGAGCGAACACTATCGGTCCGAGGAGCTGAATGAGGGCGAAGGTGGTGTCGAGCTCGCCGAGCACAGCGCGGGCGTCAGGGGTCGTCAGGATCTGATCCAGGGACTTGCGGTATTGCTCTATGACACGTGCCCGAAGTGAGACCACCGCGCCAGGATCGAGATCGCGCCGACTGGCGTCGCCGCTGTTGACGGGTCCCATTGCCAGCCACGCCAGCGTGGTCATCTGCACCGGAGCTTGGTCGATGAGGTCGGCTTGGGTGGTGAGCAACGAAATCAGACGTTCGCGTAGCGGACCGGTATCGATATCGGTGTCGACTGGGGGTAGTAGTCGCTCGAAGGTTGCCGCGAGCAGGTCGGTGGTACTTCCGAAGTGTCGGTACAGCGTGGCACGTGCAACCTTCGACATGCGGGTGACCGCCTCCACGGTGACCGCCTCGACACCGCCGGTGGACAGCAGCTGACCGGCAGCTTCGAGTAACCGGTTACGTGAGCGCGCCAGCCGGGGGTCGGCCGGGCCCTCGGTTGCAACGGGAGGGTCGACCATGAACGGGCTCCGCTCCATTTGACTGACAGAATATCTCCTCGCTTGATCATTCTGTCACACCCGCAGAGTTATGATACTAATAGTCTCGTACCGAGACGATCAGTCTCGAACTGGGAGGCTGGCCGTTGAACGAACGTGGATCCGACTCTGTCGGCGTCGCTCGATGGAGCGGTGCCCAGTGGTGGATGTTGATTGTGTCGTGCATGGCGGTCGCGTTGGTGGTGGCCGCAATGGCGGCATTGTATTCAGCGTTGCCACAGATCGCGGTCGCGACAGGGGCGACGCAAGCTCAACTGACCTGGATAGTCGACGGTTATACGTTGGTATTGGCGTGCTTCGTTCTGCCTGCCGGTGCGATCGGTGATCGTTACGGTCGCCGGGGGGTGCTCGTGGCGGGGTTGGCGTTGTTCGCTTTCGCGTCGGCATTGCCCTTGTTTCTTGCTGACCCGGCGTGGCTGATCGCTGCTCGCGCGTTGGCTGGGGCGGGTGCGGCGCTGGTCATGCCCTCGACGCTGTCGATACTGACCGCGGGATTTCCACCGGCGCATCGCGGTCGCGCTGTAGGGGTGTGGGCCGGGGTTGCTGGATCCGGGGCGGTCCTGGGCATCCTCGGGGCTGGAGTGCTGCTCGAGCAGTGGTCGTGGACCTCGGTGTTCGTCGGGTTGACCGTCGCCGGAGCGGTTCTGGCCGGGTTGGCATGCAGTATCGCGGAGTCCCGCCAGCAGGAGCATCCACCGGTCGATTGGGTGGGCGCTGTGACCGTAGTTGTGGCAGTCGGGGCGATCGTCTTCGCTGTGATCGAGGTTCCGGCCCGTGGCTGGTCGGATTCGCTCGTCGCCATCAGCACTGCGGTGGGCTTGTTCGCAGTTGTGGTGTTCGTCGTCGTAGAACTACGTTCCTCGGCACCGCTACTCGATGTCCGGTTGTTCGCCCGCCGTGGTTTCGGTGCCGGCGCGCTGTCTGTCTGTATCCAATTTTTGGTGACCTTCGGGGTGTTCTTGCTGTTGGTGCAGTATCTGCAGTTGATTCTTGGTTATGGACCGCTCACCGCCGCGTTGGCGTTGACCCCTATGGTCGTGCCGCTCATCGTGATCTCGGTGATTGCACCCTGGCTGTCGAACATTGTTGGGCTGCGGGTGATGACCACTGTAGGTCTGCTCACCATCGCGGCGGGACTGGTGATGGTGAGCAGACTGACCGTCGCGGCGACTTACCCTGACCTGCTGTGGCCCCTGCTCATCATGAGCGCGGGTTTGGGGTTGTCTACCGCTCCTGCGACTTTCGCCATCGTCTCGGACACTCCAGAGGCCAAGCACGGGGTGGCTGCCGCGGTCAACGACGCGGCTCGCGAAATCGGTGCCGCGATTGGGATTGCGGTAGCCGGTAGCGTGCTCGCGGCCGGTTACGTTCAGCACATCCAGCCGGCTCTGCCCCAGCTACCCGAGCCAGCCCGTGGTCCGGTGGCCGATTCGCTGGCCGCCGCATTGCAGGTCGCCGACCGCGCAGGACCAGCTGGCCAGCCGCTGGCAGAGTTCGCCAAAGCCGCATTCGTACATGGAAGTGGTCAGGCGACACTGGCGTTGGCGGCCCTGACCGCCGCTGGGGCACTCGTGCTCGCCGTCGTTGCGCCAGGTAGACGCAGCCGAACGACAGCCACCGCGGGTGATGGACGTCGATGAGGTCGGCCAGGGTGTCTATTCTTCGGTGTGATTCGTGTCTGTGGCCCGGAGTTGAGCTCGGGCTTGGGACTGCATGAAGTGTTCGACCTCGACCACCACGAACAGGGCAGTAGCGGTGGCGACCGAGCGGCCCTGCGCATCGTCCATCGTGGCCGTGAGATCCAGTTTGCGCCCATCACGAGACCGAACGGCAGCACGCAACACGTAGGGAGTGCCGAGCAGAACCGGCGCTAGATAGTCGAGCTCGAGACGCCGCGTCACTGCGAGCTCACCCACTGTGTAGAGCAGGAAGCCGAACAGATCGTCGAGAACGGTCGCCACCGCGCCGCCGTGTGCTATCCCGGGTGCCCCGACGTGACGCTGATCGAACACATGGTGAGCCACCACGCCGTTCTCGTCACGCTGGACCGACAGGGCGTGGCCGTGCGGGTTCTCCGGCCCACAACCAAGACAGTCGGGGTGGTGGGGCGGTAAATCAGGCGACTCGGAAGTCGTGCCCCAGAACGAGCGCGCCCAGTTCTCGATAGTGGGGCCGGCCGACCCGCTGACCTCGTCCGGAATTCTCTTCATGGTCGGACCTCTCTGTCGTGAGAAAAACTGTGCCGAGTCTGTCGCGTCTTCGCGCGCCATCGAACGACGGTGGGCATCATCTCGTGATGGCGGACAGCGAGCGTGAAGCAGACTCCAGGGACTCCGCCAGGATCAGCTCGAGTGCAGGCAGTCTGGCAGCCGACACGGCCACCGCAGCTGCGCGTGTTCGTGCATCGAGACCGCGTTGTGTTCCGGCGCGGGCAGTTTCGGTCCAGGCCTGGGCGCAGTGATCGGCGGCCGCCGCGAGGTCTGCGGTAGCGGGATCACCGGTCAGACGTGCAATTTCGGTACAGCCGTCGGCGAGAAGCCGACGAAAGAGCCCGCCGCCGGTTCCGGCCTTTTCGATGAAGACACCGAGACTGAACAGCAGCGTCTCGAGGTCATCGGGCGGAAGGTCGACCCAGCTCCTCACGTCGGTTGCCAGCTGGTCGACCGCGGCCAATCCTTCGGCACCGGCCGCTGGTACGCGGTCGGCTATTCCCGGTGTCGATGGGGAGCGCATGCTGGCGGCGGATCGGGCAAAGGCCGCAGCCGCGGCAGTCGACACGGGCGGCAGTGTCTGCGGCCATGCGATTCGGTACGTGCAGTGACGTGTCGGTTGTGGGAACGAGGTGGAAGATCGCGCCCGAGCCAGCGCATCGAGCGGGATCTCCTGCACGTCGGCCCGATCGTTGTCGACGACCGAGGCAGTCCCCCCGATCTCGTCGTAGCCGATCACCACGATGTCGTGGCGACTCATCTGCAGTTTCACCCGTAAGTAGGGCAGCTCAGCGATATCGGCCCAGACCAGACTGGGTCGTCCCGCATCGATGTCGTCGCGAACCCATGACCATCCCTCACCGGGATCGTCGGTCGTGAGAACCTCGACTTGTCCGCCGAGCCTGCGCGGCAAGTCGATCTCGAAGTCGGCGCCGCGGCCGACCAAGTACATCGGTGGGACCAGGTCGTCCGATCGCAGGTAGGACAAACCGAGATCACCACCCAGTGCGAACACCAACCCCTCGTCGGGTGGTCCGTCCCATCCCAGACCGTGCCAATGGAGAAGGTCTCGCATTGCACCTGACCCGCAGTGCCCTCCCATCCGGTGGGGATAGTTCTCGATCAGAGTCGTGTGGGTCACTGTGACTGCCTTTCGGGTGGGTGGTCGAGCGTGCGTGTCGGCACACTCAGCTGTTCTGGATTCTGTCGAGATACGTTCGGCGAGCATCCATGTCCACGTCCGCGAGGAACACCGAGTCTGTGTTCAGGGCCGCACCCAGTCCGGTCGCCAACCGCCGGGGGACGAATTTCACCGCCGCGACCATTGCGCCTGCGAGACGGGTGACGCGGACGAAGGGGCGTGGATTCTCGATCAGATCTGCTGTCGCGCGGGCGATCTCCTCCGGCTCGGCGTTGCGTAATCCCTTTGCGCCGGCGGTTCCGGCGACGAGTTCGGTGTTGGTGAACGTCGGCCGGACTGTGGACAGTCGAACCCCTGACTTGCGGTACTCCAGTCGTGCGGCCTCTGTGAATCCGATGACTGCGAACTTGGTAGCGCAGTAGGTCGCCAAGCCAGGTACCGCGAGCTCGCCGGCCAATGACGCAGTGTTGATGATGTGTCCGGTGCGGCGCGGCAGCATTCGCTGAAGAGCCAGTTTGGTCCCGAAGATGACACCCAGGACGTTGATCTCGACTTGCCGCCGGGTTACTGCATCGTCCTCTTCGTGGGCGTGGCCGGTAGGCATGATGCCCGCGTTGTTGATCAGGATGTCGAGGGGTCCGAGTTCACGTTCGACCAGGTCCAGAAACGTTGTGAACGAGTCAGGTTCGGTGACGTCGAGTCGGGTGACGATCTTCACTCCGAGTTCGGCGGCGGCCTCCTTCGCACGTGCCTCGTCGATGTCGCCGATGGCGACCCGGTGGCCTCGTCGAATCAACTCCTTCGCTGTCTGATAGCCGATGCCGCGAGCTCCACCGGTGATCGCCACCGTCCTGGCGGGGGTGTGAGGTGCGTTGTTCATCATGCTGCGCTCCTTGCATAGATATGCGACATCGGGATACGCCGTTCGGCCCGCTCTCGCGGTAGCGGCTGCGCACACGGAAGAGGGATATGGGTATCGCGCGGCGTCTCGGCCCTGGGGAGGCGTTCGGATCGGTCGTTGATCGCGCGCAGCCACAACCGGAGCGGAAGAGCGGGTCTCGTCTGTTCGGGTTACTTCCGGTGTCGGCCAGAACACGGCCACGCCGACGAGAGAGTCATGTGGCACAGCTCTGCCAGCAGGTATCGGCTCACCCAATTCGAAGGTGTCCGAGGTAGTCCGAGTGTTCACGACCGGCGGTTGTCGCGGAGAGGGCTCCGATCGATCGGCAGTCGGCCGCGATACGGGGTTCAGGGTGTATTTTCTCCCCGCTTGGGTTCATCGAGACTCCCGCGGCGGGTTTCGATCCCCGGAGTTTCGTACGGCCGGGTGCGGTGATCGGGTGCGGCCGGTGAACACATCATCGAGTGGGTGAGCGCCCGTGAAGATCGTGGGGCCGTAGGCGTGCCGGAGCACCGTCAAGATCGCGTCCAAGGGTAGGTCGTCGAAGACTCCTCGCTCGCGGACATACTCCATGTGCTGAGCTCCGTCTGCGGTGAAGGCATGCATGAGAGCATCGCGATCGCCGTCGAATTCCACGGGCGGCACGCCGAAACGAGCGCACAACTCGACATTGAATGCCGGCGTGGCCTTCAACCACCGGCCCTCGATGTAGAGGCGACTGTAGCCGTGGTAGACGAACAGGTCGGTGCCGCCCATCAGCGCGCGCAACGCCTCGGTCTGCAGGTGATTTCGGACGTCGGCGAAGCCGAGCAGTGCCGGGATACCCGCCGCCCGGCATACTGCGGTCAAGAGCACCGCTTTCGGGACGCAGTATGCGCGCCCGGTCTCGAGGACGAAGCTCGCTCGGTAGTGGGCCGGATCGTCCGACACGGTGTACGGGTCGTACCAGATCTTGTCGCGGACGGCGGCGAAGAGGCGTTTGGCCTTGTCACGGTCGCTGCTCGCATCCCCGATTGCCGCGGCGGTGAACTCCCGCACGGATTCGTGCTCGATGTCGAGGAAGTCAGTTGCTCCCAGGTACGCGTGTGGTGGCTGCTTCGTATGTGCCCCGGGCGGGCGGTCTGTCAAGGTCATCGCTGATGTTTCCTTCTGTGAGCAAACCGGTTGCTGTTGTGTGCACAACGACCGAAGGATCGGTCAGTTGCGCGCGAGTCCGCCGAGCATCAGGTCTTCGCGTTGGACGGGGAGTCGCTGGGCGATCACCCGTTTGCTGTACATGAACTCGCGCGGGCGACCTATGCAGTCGGCGGCAATGAGCTCACCGGCCTGGAGATAGAAGCAACTGAAGTCACTGTCGCGGGTGGGGTCACCGCTGAGAACCACTTCGTCGTATCCGGTGTTGAGGCCGGCGATCTGCAGCTTGAAGTGATACTGATCTGACCAGAACCACGGCAACGCTTCGATTTTCCTGGACTTCCCGCAGACGGTCGAGGCAGCGACTTTGGCCTGCTCTCCTGCGCTCGAGACGGACTCCAACCGTAGTCGACGGCCGTAACGGGCCATGTCGTGGCTCGCGCAGTCCCCCGCCGCCATGATGTCGGGGTCGCTGGTCCGAGTGTGATCGTCGATCACGATGCCGTTGTCGATGGCAAGACCCGCATCGGCGGCGAGGTCGGTGTTCGGCTCGACGCCGACACCGACGATGACCAGATCTGCGGGGATCGATTCTCCGCTGGCCAAGCTGACTTCACGAACCTCACGGTCACCGGACAGGCCTTCGACCATGGCGTTCGTTCTGATGTCGACACCCTGCTCGCGATGTATCCGCTCGAAGAACGTCGATACCTCGGGAGCAGTGACCCGCTCGAGGACACGCGCAGTTGCCTCGAGGACTGTGACCTGTACGCCCAGTGCGCGCAGCGATGCCGCTGTCTCGAGTCCGATATAGCCGCCTCCGACGATCACCACCCGCCGACCAGGGCCGGTGGCCATACGGATCCTCTCGACGTCCGCTGCGGTGCGCAGGTAGTACACCCCGTGGAGATCGGCCCCGGGAACGGTGAGCCGACGAGGGCGGGCTCCCGTGCACAGCGCGAGCTTGTCGTAGGCCAGCTTCTCCCCGGTGTCGAGAACGACGTTGCCGTCCGATCGAGCGATGGCCTCCACCTGCGCGTTCAAGAGCTGAATACCTTGCTTGGAGTAGAAGTCCGTGCTGCGAATGGCGATGTCGTCGAGTACGCATTTGCCCGCCAGGTATGCCTTCGACAGCGGGGGGCGTTGATAGGGAGTGGCAGACTCGTTACCGATGAGGACGATGTCGCCTGTCCAACCTTCTTGGCGCAAACTTGCTGCCAGTTGTGCCCCAGCATGGCTTGCGCCGACGATGATCGCCCGTTGCGATGTCATGCGCTGGAAGTAGGCGTCAGGCGCACCATCATCTTGCTGATGCCCCGGACGAAATTCGACTGAACGTACTCGGGGTCGCCGACAACCTCGATGTTCTCGAAGCGGGGAAGCAACTCCTCCCACAGAATCCGCAGCTGCATTTCGGCCAGTCGATTGCCCATACACCGGTGTACACCGAATCCGAACGCGATGTGATTGCGCGCATTGGCGCGATCGATGATGAAATCATCAGGATTCTCGAAAACGCGTTCGTCGCGGTTACCCGAGGCGTACCACATCACCAGTTTGTCGCCCTTGCGGATGAACTGTCCGTTCAGAACGGTGTCGGCTTTGGCGATTCGGCGCATGTACGCCAAGGGTGTTTGCCATCGGATGATTTCCGAATTCATGTTGGGGATCAAATCGGGATTGGCCTTCAATTTCTCGAACTGGTCGGGGAATTGATTCAACGCAAGAACGCCACCGCTCATCGAGTTTCGCGTCGTGTCGTTGCCACCGACGATCAGCAGTACGAGGTTGCCCAGAAATTCCATCGGACGATCGATCAGATCCTTGGTGTCCTCGTTGCTCTGCAACATGGTGATCAGATCGAAACCGGACTCTTCCCCTGCAGACCTCCTGGCTGCCTTGTCATGCCAGAGAGCGCTGAGACCACGGGCCATGTCACGCATGCCCTCGAACACCTCGTCGTTGTCCGAGGGCCCACCGTTGGCTTGCTCCATCGAGGTCGCCAGATCAGACCAGTACACGAGTTTGCGGCGCTGCTCGTAGGGGAAATCCAGAAGAGTTGCGAGCATCCGAGCTGTCAACTCGATCGAGACATTCTGCACCCAGTCGAACGGCTCGTCCAAGGGGAGGTCGTCCAGTACCTCCCGTACGCGCGATCGGATCAGTCCCTCCATCTCCCGGAGGTTCTTCGGTGCGACGACCCCCTGGACGGCAGCGCGCTGCTTGTCGTGGCGTGGTGGGTCCATCGCGATGAACATCTCGATATCGAGAAACCGGGGCGGGACGCCGATGACGATGAACGGTTCGGCCGAGAACACAGCGTGGTTCTTGTCGACGGCCACGATATCGGCGTGGCGCGTGACCGACCAGAACGGGCCGAACGGACTGTTGGGTTGGTAGTGAACCGGGGCCTCGTTACGCACGCGCTCGAAGTACGACTGCCACCGCCCCTGTCTGTAGAGAAAGGGGTTACTGAGGTCGATGTCGGCGAGCTCGACATCCTCGACCGGTGGGATGGGACTTTCGACGAAGATCTTCTTGCCATTCGTTCCAGTCACCCATCGTCGGGTCTTGTCGTAGAGATGAGCGCCCTGGATCTGCAGGCCTATCGGGATGGTCGACTGGACCTTGTCGGTGATCGACTCAGAAACTTTCATGCTGTCGTGCCTGCCTTTCGCACATCACAGTTGGAATTCGGGTGTTCGAACGATCAGGCCATCCCACGCTTCCGAGGCCACCATCTGGCACGACAACCGAGAAGTGGGTTCACGCTCGGGGTTCATCGCCAGCATCTCCTCCTCGTCGGCGCCGGACAGACCCACCTCTGTTGACCACTGCGGGTCGACGATCACATGGCAGGTGCCACAGGCCGTTTCCCCTCCACAGTCTCCATCGATCCCCGGCACAGCATTGTCGGTTGCAATCTGCATCAGCGATCGACCTTCGACCAGAGCCGCCTCGTGCTTCTCACCATCGTGGGCGACGAAAGTTACAGCTGCCATGTCAACTCCTCGTTTCCGGCGTGATTGAGGAAAGTGTCGTCGCGAACGCGGGTGACGGCTATGTTCGGTGGAGTCATAAACTTGTGAATTCGGGTCAAAGGGGTCACCGTGAAGCTGAGCGATGAGGGTGTGCCGCCGCTTGCGTTCGTGCAGTTGCTCGAACGCCGCGCACTCGACCCGGACGCCGCCGCGCGGCTTCGTGCGATCATGCACCGCGAAGGAACCAGTGAAGCGACGCTCATTCAGCATGACGTTCAGGCACCGATACGGTGGTTTCGGGAGGTCTACCCCGAACTCGATATCGCCCAGGCCACTCGACTCGGATTTGCGTTTGCCGAGCAGGCCCAGTTGACATCGTTCGGGCCTCTGAGTTCACCGTTGATCAGTGCTGGTTCGGTCGCCGAGATCGTCGATCTCCTGACATACCTGCCATTGATCTCCACGGCGTTGAAGTCGCAGTTCCATACTGGCGACTACGGTCTGATCGTCGGGCTCACTGCGCATACAGGCGATTCCGCACTGGACTGCTTGGTCATCACCTACGGTGGGTCGGCGTTACTACGACTGCTGGACATGCTCGCCGGTGACATATCGCCGGTGACACTCCATCTGAGCTGGCCGGAGCCGGCCGAGGTGGTGAGCCACGACGAAGGTCCGGGGTCGAATCGCCGATTCTTCGACGCTCCGATTTCCTTCGTCCACGTACCCGAGGACACCCTCAACAAGGCTTGTCGGTTCTCGGACCCTCTCGCATATCGACTCGCTATCGCTGATCTGCAGCGAACACTCGCCCAGCGAAGTGGGTCCATGTCATCTACGGAGAAGGTGAGGCAACTGTTGGAGAAGGACCTCGGACAGCGAACCAACCGTGATGTTGCACAAGCATTGTCGATGTCGAGCAGCACGTTGAAACGGCGGCTTGCCGAAGAAGGAACCACCTACAGCAAGGTGCGCCAATCGCTGCTGTACGAGCACGCGATGCTACGGCTCCTCGACCGATCGGTTTCGGTCAGCGAGATCGCTACTGAACTCGGATACAGCGACCTCGCCAACTTCTCTCACGCCTTCAAACGCTGGACCGGACGCTCTCCGAAAGATTTCCGAAACCCGCCACTCTCGGACGACGCGGATTCGACGTAGACCACACAGACGGGGTCAGATCGATGCCTCGTTCGTTCGCGGCCTGGTCGATCTTCATCTCGGAGATGTCGGAGACGTCACCGCCTCCCTGCCGCGAGAAGAAGAGTGTGTGCAAACCCGAGTACCAACCACTTGTCACTCGACGGTGTCGGCCGGTACGCGTGCGGTCTCCGATTCGAGAAAGTCGACGAGTGCTTCCAACAGGCTGTCCGCGCGGGTTTCGACATCGGCGAGGACGGAGTCCACGTCGTCGAGAAGACCGTGGGCGTGTCTACGCGCAAGCGTTCCGCGTTCGTAGTAGCCGGGGTCGAGTAGGACCCGCGGTACTGGATCCGGTGCCGTGCTCTGCTCCGGCTGTTGTGACCGCGCAGTGGGCTGCAGGTGGGTGGGCGCACGTCCGTCCAGGTGCATTCGCACGATGCCGGCGACCGCACGGGACGTGAGCGGGGTCGCAGTCAACGGGGTGTGGCCCCACCGGTCGATAGGAGTCGACAGCGGCTGTCGATCGGTCGAATCGACGTACCGGTCGTATCCTCCGATTCCGGTGCCGCTAACGGCATCGAGAGCGTCGGCGAGCATTCGGGTGCTCGGATACCGCGTGTGATGGCCGAGCACCTCCAACCAGCGTTGGTACACCATCCGCGGCGAGATACCCGTCCCCGTCAGTGCGAGGGAGGTGAGGATATGAACGCCGCGGCCTGTGTCGATACGAAGGGCGTCGATCCTCGGATCGGCGGTGACGTCGCAGTGCCGTAGGGCCGCGATCTGGGTGTACGGCAGACCGGTCGAAGCGAAGATCAGGACAAGGGCATCTCGCCGCGCGAACAGTGCTGACGGCCAACCGGATTCGGGGAGACGCGCGATGATGCCGCCGATCACGACCGCCAGCTCGTGCAGGCGCGACGTGCGGGCCCCATCCAGTGCAGCCCGGACAGCCTCCGCGCGACCCGGAGGGGGTAACAGGTGCCGGGAATGGGCGGCGTCGATCACCGCGATCCGGCGGCGTTGGGTCGTCGGCGCGGCGGGGTGCGCGTGGAGGAACCGAGCAAGTGACTCCGGAGAGGCCGCCAGTGGTGGTTCGTCATGGGCGGTGCACCAGTCCTCGAACAGAGACCACGTGTGCCGATCACGCTTCGGCACCGCCGCGTTCGCGATATCCGCTGGCCGTATCGAACCGGCGCGGTCATCGTGGTCAGCATCTGCCTCGGTCGCCCCGTCACCGCTCACAGATGCAGTCACGCGCCCGGTCATAGACCGAGTTCGGTGACGGCGTTGCCGACCAGAGGTGCGTGCTCGCGGGCATATGTTTCGACCATTGCGGGTATGGTGTGCCCGGTCTGGCGCATGATCGTGTGTGCATCGGCACCGTTGCGAAAGGCTTGCGTGACGAATCCTGCACGCAGCGAGTGCCCGCCGAGTTGGGCGACGGTGTCGGGGTCGTATCCAGCTCGAGTAGCTCGTCGACGGATCGCCGCATGTACCGCAGCTCCGGACAGCGGCGTATCGGAGATGTTTCCGTTCTTACGAACAGATCGAAACACTGGCGATCGTCTGTCGGCCGTAGGTAGAGTTCCCCGGCAGACGTGAGAGTCGAATTCTGTTGCGCGAGAGAGCAGTCGGATGACGGCGACTCTGCCGCCGGTGTCGAACGCGGCGACGATCTGCAGCCATCGCACCCATGCACAGACCGGGCAGGATTCGTGGCGGCCGGTGAACGGTAATGCCTTCACTGCTCCGGCACCGTCCTGGTCTGTCTTCGATTTGCGGATACGTACGTGCGCGCCGTCGAGACGGTCGCGGCGGACATCGCGGCATTCGAGAGCGACGAGTTCACCCCGCCGAAACGCGCCGGTGTAGCCCATCAGCAGCAGCGCGGTGTCACGCCGTTCGAGGACCTCCGACGCCCACCCGATCGAACTGCGACGCGCGTGGTCGACGATCGTGGTGATGTCGGAAGTCAACAGAGGCGCACGCGGATTGCGGGGTCGCTCCCCCGCCGACGCGTAATCCCGTCGGATACCGGCAACGGTGGCACGCACCATCTCGTGGCCGCACGGGTTGTCGTGGCCAGTAGCGCGGTGACTATCGGCGATCGCGGCGACCCATTTACCGAACGTCGACGGTGCATATGCCCGCGTTCCCTCGACTGTGAGTGTGTCGGCCGCTCCAACGAGATAGGCAGCCACCGTCGCAGGGTGCGCCGGCAACGCGTGGTGCCCGGCGACGGCACACCAGGTCTCGAAGCGTCGCCACGCCGAGGTGTAGGCGCGGCGGGTCCCCGCGGAGCGTGACGCGGCCATCGATCGCTCGATCCGAGCCGCAACCTCGGGCGGCAAATCCGGAAACACCGCCGCAGTACCGCCCGGCAAGACAGCTGGAATCGCGGCCGAGCCGCCGGTGAGCTGGCGTTCTGTCATGGGCAGAACTGTATCGGGCAACTCCGACACAGTTTTCGGATTCAAAACACGCTCACCTGGCGATTCATCGAAGATGGTGCGGGAAGGAAAATTCTCGTGGGTCACCGCACACAAACCGTGGGTGACTACAGGGTGCGATCGAATTCCGCCTGAAAGCGCAGAGAAACGTGTGGCGATTGCGATCTAGCGCGCTTCAGTCCCAGTCCAGTCGAATACCGAGCTCGACGAAGGCATAGGCCAGCTCATCGACGTCATCTTCGGTGCGGCACCCCGTTCGAGCGAATCCGAACAAAGATCGGGCGGCATCGCTGTCGACGCGGGCGGCGGCGACAGCGGCATCGATCGCCGCAATCACACCGTCCCAAGCGCTGCGGGCGGGTACCGGACTGCGAGACCTCGTCGGAGCGGCCCCCGGATCGACCGGCTCGTACCGTCGCGGCCGCAGCAAGCAGGCATCAGCACCGCTCGCGGCTATCTCATCGTTCTCGACCGCATTGATCGCGGTCGCGGCTGCAAACAAAACCTTCGCTTGCTCGTCCCACCGCAGTTGCTCGAACGGAACCCACGATGTCCGCAGCGGGCGAGAATGGCCGGTGGACTTCCAGATCGCGCTCAGTGGCTTCGCCCACCATCCGGTGCGGACCAGCGGTGTCGATACCTCGTCGACGACGGTACGCAGCAGCCTGAACCACACTCCGGCATGAACACGGCCTCCGCCGAGCTCGACCGACCCGCACGTCAACGCGGCGGCGGTGCGTCTGTCGATTTCTGCGACGACTGCCGGTACGGGTATCGGTGGTGCGTGTTCGTCCGAGCCTGGCGGTGTCCTGTCCCAAAAGACCAGTCGGCCGGGTATGACAGCACAGAATTCGAGCCGGCAGAGGTGTTTCGTGCAGCTGGTCAGCATCGGGTACTGATGAGCCATCATGACCGCGATGTCGGCGTCTGTGTCGAGGTCGTCGATACACAAGGGGCATGCCCGCGTATCGAGCTTGCTCACCCAGGGAAGCCACGTGCCGGCGGGCGGTGCGCGTCGACGTCGATCTGACCTTGCCAGACCCGCCGGTAGTAGGACAGAGAACTGATGGACGTAGGTGTCGAAGTCGCATCCGCCGGGGTCGGTGCTGTCGAGCAGCCAGGGCGTACAACCCGCCAACGTCATCTCACGCAGCCGTTCCGCTGTGCAGGTGCTCCTCTGGGCAAGCGCGGATAGCACCGGTTCGGGTGTGTAGCGGTCGAGGTCCACGCCCGAAGTGTCGACACCGAGCCCGTCGAGAAGATCCGCTGTACCGATCAACGAATACAGTCTGCTAGTCCGGGCAAGCCACGACATCAGAGTCTCACCAGGTAATGGTTGCGGGTGCAGCGGCCACCGCGGATGCCCACTGTGGTCGAACGCTGTAGGCGCTGGCGAGGCATCGGCTGATGTCATGCCAGATGCCGTTCGAAGTGGCGACGGCGTTCGGTGGGCCCGGAGTAGGCAGTCTGCGTCAGCACCTGCGAGGTGATCGCTTCCTCGCCAGCCTCTATTGCGGTCACTGCGGCCGCGGTCAACAGCGTGGCCAGTTCGCCGATGGTGCCCTCACACCGGGTGAGGAGGTAATCGGTCATCTCCGCCGACGTCAGGTGCGAGGGCGCACGCAACGGGAAGCTGGCGGTGAAGCTCGCCAGCAGGGAGCAGGTGTCGATGTCGTTGGTCCAGATCGGCAGCGTCATGGGGTGAAAACGGTTCTCCAACTGTGCGTCACTACGGATCGCGAGGTACGCCTCTCGGGTGCCCACTCCGACAAGAGGAATCCGCAGTTCGTTGCCTAGAAACCGCAACAGGTTCAGGAATTCTCGGCGCACGTTGTCGCGGCCGGCGAGAACATTGTGGAGCTCGTCGATGATCAGCATCCGAACCCCGGTCGCTCGCAGCAGCAAGATTGCTTGCCGTTCGAGTTCGTGGACTCGGCTCCGCGGGCGGATCGGCGTTCCGAGTGCAGCAAGCATCGCCAGGTAGAACCGTGCGGGTGCTGGGTCTGGAGGCATCTGCATACACAACACCGGTATCTGCTCGCGATCGGGCAAGCTGACAGCAGGGTGCGCACGCCGGAACTTCTCGATGATCATCGACTTGCCGTTGTTCGTCGGTCCGATCAGAAGCACGTTCGGCATTCGTTGCCGATCCGGCCACACCAGCAACGTCTCAAGATCCTCGATCACCGACCGTGCACGCGGATACCCGATCCACCGTTCAGTACGAATATGCCTGATGCGTTGCGCGGCAGGAAGAACCGCAATCGATCTGACCGAACTTCGCAGGTGGGTGAGGTCCGCACGAACGACGTCGATGTCTTCGCAACTACGGTCGTCATCGTCGCCGGCGGGAGCGTTTCGGGGGTCGTGGTTCATCCATTCACCACTCTTCGATGTCGTCGAAGATCGGAACCGGCACGTCGTCGGTGCCTGGGCCGAGCTCGGGCGGGCTCTGCGTGTCCGGTGGTGTGGTGATGCTGCTCAGATGAGAACGGCGAGTGCGATTACGGCGGGCCCGCTTGGTGTCCCTCTGTGCGGACGTGGCTATCTGACGCATCTGCTCGATCATCGCGAACAGAGCGTGTTCGTCGATACTTGCTCGGCCTTGTTCTCGAAGGCGCACCACCGCTGCCCGGTGTTCCCACGCTGTCACGGCCGGATGTGACATCGTCCGGTATGGCACCTCGACGTACCCGCCGCCGCTGTCGGGGTCCAGGACCCACACCCTGCTCAGATCACGTGGATCACGCCGGATAACGAACTGACCCAACTTCTCCCGCCTGGCGATCCATGGTTTCAGCGCGTTCGAGAAGTACTGGATGTGGTCGATGACGAACCCTGTCCGGGTCAGTCGGCGCCGGATGACGGGGAGGAAGTCCACTAAGAATGCGGTCTCATCCACCACTGTCGAGCTCGCCAGAGCGGTATCGGCGTCGGTGCTGCTGGTCCACTGCGCAGCCGGGCTCCGGCTCAGGCCGGTGTGCACGTCCGCGTGATAGGCCGCGATCGCCAAAATCAGCCAGCGTTCCAGTTCTCGTAACGTCAGAGCTGCCGCGCCCTCCGAGTCGTAGCTGCCCCGCTGCGTTGGATTCGAGAACGTGGTGCCAGGGAGCTCGTGAACCTGGGTCATGACGGTGCCGATGATGCGTTCGACAATCCCGCCGTATTGCGGCCTGCCGGGTGGGCGGTAGCCGAGGTCGATACCGTGTTGCTCGCAACCCCGCCGTAGCGCTTCACTTTTGAACTCGGCGGCGTTGTCGACGTACAAGGCGCGCGGCTTTCCGGCCATCGGCCACCGCACATCCGCGCCGAGCCCCAGAGCGTCGATCCATACGCTTTTGTCCGAGCACACCCGGCCCAGACACAACCCGACCGACACTGCGGACGGCGAGTCGAGTGTGACCACGAAGCCCGGCACGCAGCGGCTGAAGACATCGATAGCAATCGTGAGATAAGGACGTCCGATCGGCACCCGGTCGTATTCGTCGACGATCATCAGATCGACCACGGTGTGATCGATCTGGACTTGCTGGAGAACCGCCGTCACCGGCGGCGGGACATCGCCAGCGGATTGCCGCGATCGAGCGGCATCCGGTCCGCCACGTGACCGTGCGACGCGGCCCGGGTGCATTGCTGCGATCCGCGCGGCGACTGTGTTGCGGGCTGGAATAGGGAGTCCCGCACGGTGACAGGCCAGCGCGATATGTCGATGCAGTGCGGCGACACTGAGCTTCTGGCGAGCCAGAAACTCGCGGTTGATGTGCTCGGCGATCACTTCTTCCACCTCGGCCGGCACGCGGGAACGGCCGCGCCCGCCTGCAGGAGCGGAGACCAACAGATCTGTGACCGACCCTCCCCCATTCCGGAGCTTGGACAACAGCACGTACACACGCCGGGGCGAGACCCCCAACTGCTGTGCTGCATCCTCGACCACTGCGGTGCCGATCGAGGATCGATCCGCTAGTTCGCTGAGCACTGCGAACCGTGACCGTGCCTGCTCCCACTGCTCGGCCGACGCGGTCAGCACACCAGTCTCTGCGACGTCGAACTTGTCCGCGTCCATCGCAGCCTCCGAACGCCAGGCCTGTGTGATCGACCGATTGTGCAGTCCACTTCTGCAGTCAGAATGTCAGAAGACGACTGCAATCGGAGGTAAAACCCCAGGAAATTATGACGCCCACTTCTGAAACTGACAGTCGATTCGGCGGCAGGACACCTACCGAGCAGCCTTCGGACGGCTACGGCCGATGCGTGGCCGGCTACACCCCGATTTCGACCGGTGTCTCATCTGCGGCCGTCTCAGTAACGTTCGTTTTCGGGGCATTGCAATGCGAACGCGAAGACGCGCCTTTCGCCAGTATTCGACGTGTTCGCAGCGGGGTACTCCGTCCATCTGTTGCACCTGGCCGGTTCGGTGGGCACGGTGAAAAGATGACCGACCCTGTGCGACGGTGGAATCACAACATCCACTATCACCGCCGAGTGCTCGACGCAGTGCCCCAGGGAGCGCGCACAGCCCTCGACGTCGGGACCGGCGACGGCCTCCTTGCCGCCGAACTTTCCAACGTGATCCCTGCGGTCACCGCCATCGACCTCGATCACACCGTCCTCGAACGTGCCCGCACCGAGGAGCCACGCGTGAAATGGGTGCACGGCGACGTCATGACCTTCCCGTTCGCCGAGACAACGTTCGACGTTGTCGCCTCGATCGCGACCGTCCACCACCTACCCGATACGAATCAGGCTCTGCAACGACTTGCCGAGCTCACCTCGCCGGGTGGCGTCTTGATCGTGGTGGGAGTCGCCAAGTCATCAAGGCCCACAGACCTCCTGCATTCCATCCTCGGGCTCGCACAACACCACTTCTACTCGCGGCGATACGGCGTGTGGGAGCACACCGCGCCGACGGTATGGCCTCCTCGACACACATACACACAGGTCCGCTCCACTGCGAAA
The DNA here is from genome assembly GCF_019835205.1 of Rhodococcus sp. BP-261. Classification (NCBI taxonomy): domain Bacteria; kingdom Bacillati; phylum Actinomycetota; class Actinomycetes; order Mycobacteriales; family Nocardiaceae; genus Rhodococcus; species Rhodococcus sp. BP-261. The sequence goes on from NZ_JABUCO010000016.1 coordinate 72,271, forward strand.
ACGATTCTCCCCGGGATGATCTGGACACAACTGCCCCTGTGGCGATACGCCCTGACCTGGACCAAACCACACCCCTGACTGTCCTGCTAGGACTACCTTGCGGCCGAACAACGCAGTTTTCTGCGCCAATGGCGGTCGGTGTCTCACCGTCGACTGTCCCGACAACGGTCATTACTGAGGCACCGCACGTCCCCGCGCGCCCGCAAAATCCGCGGGTCTATCACCGGGGACATGTCGACCCGGGCCTTATTAGGAGCCTTACACTCAGCTCGGACGGTTGTCGGTCTGGGAGACTGAAGGTTTCAATCTCGCAGGATCGATTAGTGCTGGCCGTCGTATCACGAGGAGGTAAATAGGTGACTAAATTTCGCTCTATTCAGGTAGGTGGGCTACGCGGGTTTGACGAACTGCAGAAGATCGACCTTGCGCTCCCCGATGGCGCACCAGGGAGCGGACTGACGATAATCGTCGGCGCGAATAATAGCGGCAAGTCAACTTTGATCGAAGCGATGCGAGCGCTCGCGCAACACGCGACATCATCCTTCTCGTCAGGCAAGCGGAATGCCCAGTTCGGCGATAAAGTGCAAATGAGTATTACTGATGCGGATGACAATACGAAAGAGTTAGCGTCTATCGAACCAGGTGGGAGTCAGACTTTCTGGAAAACTGAGGAAATTTCAGAACTTGACCTTTTAGTGGTTCCATCCCGCCGAGGATTTAATGCATTTTTCAACAAAACCACTCCTATTGAGCGCGAATTCTTTTCCTCGCAATACGGAATCCCACCCCTAAGGTCGCAGCTTCTGGATAGTCAATTCGCTAGCCGGCTGTTTAAAATCAACGACGATGTTGATTCCAAGCGAGAGTTCAACAAACTACTTGCCCAAGTGGTACACCCAACACCCACCTGGACGATTGATCTGGAAGACTCCGGACAATACTATCTGAATTTTCTCTGGCAGAACGGTCAAAGTCACACCAGCGAAGGTTTAGGAGAGGGAATCGTTAGTTTAATCTCCATTCTCGATGGAATATACGACGCCAAAGATGATTCCCTGGTCGTGATCGACGAGCCAGAACTATCGCTACATCCACAATTGCAGCGAAGATTAAGGGAAGTGATCAGCCAGTTCGCCTGCGATCATCAAGTTATCTACTCGACGCATTCCCCCTACTTTATCGACTGGGGCGACCTTGCCAACGGCGCAAAGATAATCCGCTCCTTCAAGGACGGAAAAGATGGTGTTCGGCTACGCGAAGCGGACCCCAACGTCGTTAAACGGTTGAGCAAGCTGAAAAACGATCTCTTTAACCCACACACATTGGGCCTCGATGCCGTGGAAGTCTTCTTTCTTGAGGACAACGTGATTTTGACTGAAGGCCAAGAAGACGTCGTCTTCTTCAAGAAAATCGACGAAGTACTGGGTGACCAGATGGCAGGTTCGTTTTTTGGTTGGGGTTCGGGGGGTGCCGAAAAAATGGGAATCTTGATCGAGCTTCTTGAGTCGATGGGATACAAAAAAATTGTCGAAATACTCGATGGCGATAAAGTTATCCTAGCGGAAAAGTACCGAAAACAGTTTCCAAACTGCCATTTCGAGGTGATTGCGGCCGACGACATACGAACTAAACCGGCGGTCAGCCCCCGCCCTGAAAAGATTGGCTTGTTTGACAACAATAAACAATTTAGAAGGGAGTTCGAGTCTGACACGAAGAAATTGTACGATCGAGTGAACGCATACTTGTCGTAATCCCACCATCCAAGTCGCACCTGCTTCCTTGACCCGAGGCGGTGACGGATGGGTCAGGTCGAGGTGGTCGGAACGTTCCGCGCCGAGGATATGTGTCAGGCCGAGTACGAGAAACGTAGCGATGTACGGCGGGGTCTTGATCGGATCGCCCTCGCTCCCTCCTTTGTGCAGCCAGGTCAAGATGTCGGCGGATCCCAGGGCGTCTCGCTCTTCGTCATTGCCGACAGCGATGTGGCGGCCGTGTCCGTGTCTCCACATCTGTCCGTTCCTACATCTACGACCGGCGACACTTGGCCTACACCACCGATTTCACTGCAGCCGAAGAACGGCTCGCACAAGCAGAACTAGGACTGTGCGGTGCGCCATTCCATGACCGGCGTCGAAAAGCTGACGTCAGGCGCAGAACGCCGCTACAGTTCAACTCGGCGTTGGTCGATTTCTGACCCCCGGCCGAACTGTCTCACGTCGCTCGGAGTGGTATCCGAATACGACTGGGATAAGGGGGTAAGAGATGGAACTACTCGTGGTAGTCCTTGTCGTAATTCTGCTGATCTCAGATCACCGGAGATAAGGCAACGCCTGGGAGGTGGGTGGTGTCTTTCAAGGCGTCAACCCACCTTCCACGAGGTGGGAAGTGGGTGGGGGCCTTAGTCTCAACCCACCTCCCATCTCGGAAAGTTAAACCACACGTCTGATGTCGTCGAGGTGGCGTTTGAGACCTTCGAGCTCGATAACGTCTGTTTGCAGTTTGGTCAATGCCCCGTAGAGAGTCTTGGACGTCTGACGGTCGTACGCGTAAATCGACGCACCACGCAGATCGTCCCCTAGGGGCGCGTCAGGATTTTCCTGAGCCTCGGTGAGGTCGAGACGAAGAGCTTCGACCTCCGTCTCGACGACGCGCATTGTGCGGTCGACCCGGTCGAGCTGCGCGGTGTAAAGCTTCAACACCAGCTGCTCCACCTGTGTCCATGACGGCACGCTGTCACGGTGAAGGTACGCATGACCGCGTCGACTACGCACTACACCGTGTATCAATGCGCGCGAAGACACCAGTTCCTGCAAGACCTGAACCCTGACGCCACACTCTTTCGAAGCAGCCGATAGCGTGACGTACTCCGGGTTATCTCTGGGGTCCAGCTCTGTCTCCGCCATCCTGGCAGCGTACGTATTCGGCCCGCCCTCGACACAAACTGAACGAATGACCGATGTCAAGATATCTTGACAGATGTGGTGTAGCTTCGACAAGTCGCAGCGGTGAATGCCGCGTGGATGTGTTCGGGTCGGTCTTCGGCTAAGGTAGGTGGTGTTCGACCGTCGATGAGGGTCACGGTCGAGCGTCACCTCCAGCAACGACGTTGCGCTGCACACGATTTCCGTGTGTCCGGTGCATGTCGCGTCGTGGGCTGGTTCGACGCTCCCAGTGAGGACCCTTCTCATGTCCGACAATCCGTTTCTGATTTCCGCGCCTGTGGTGGGCGGTGATCGTCGATGACCGCCTTCTCCGCCGACGAACAGACTCGCCGTACTCGTCTGGCACATGCCGCGTATCTGCGTGGTCGCCGCGCCGCTGTCGCTGCGGTCGCCCACCGAGGTCTGGCCCAACGAGCTAATGCGCCCCGCACCCAGGTGCGCGAACAGGTCGTCCAGGTCCGCGCGGTCCGCCAGTACGAGCGGCCAATCGATCATCTCGACGGTGATGCGGCGATCGCTCGCGCGGCGATCTACACCGCGGCCGCCGCCGTGGCTGCCGCGACCGCGCGCAGCGAAGTCGCCCTCACCGACAGCGCCGAGGCCCGCGAGATGCTCGCGCGCACCGAAATCCACGAACAGGCCTGGCGTGACCGGCTCGCCGATTCCGGTATCGACGTGCCGTCGATCGAGACCACCATCGCCGACCTGTCCACCGACACCGCCCCCGACGACAACGTTGCGACGTGGCCGAACGTGACCTCCGAAGTCAGCGACAGCGAAGTCGAGGCCATCGCGCAGGACACCCTCGACACCGCCGCCGGCAGTGCCGTGGAGCCGGAACCGTTGCTCGATACCCTTCCTGCCCCGGTACTCGAGACGGTCGTCGACATCACCGACTACGCCGAGGTGATCGACGTCGAGCACACTGTCTCGCACGATGCGGAGGTCGGCGCATGGTGAAAACGACCCCGACCTCGCAAGGTGCGGGCACGAAAAACTCGCTGCTGCCGCTGTACCTGACCGGGGTGTTCATCGCGGTCATCGCCGCCGCCTACCTTTCCCTGTGGCTCGGGCATGTGTTCTCCGGGACCAGCGGGCAGGTACCCGGAAACCCGTTCACTGCGCTGATAGAAGTTGCTGGCGGCGACCTGGCTTGGCCGACCATGTCGACGGTGTTGGTAGTGGTGTTGTTGGTCGTCGGGGCAGGTCTGGCCGGGGTGCTCGCTGCGGCACTGGGCAAGAAGTCGACGACGGCGATCGACGACAAAGCCCGGCTGATGGGATCGACCTCGAAGCTCACCGGGGTCACCGGCACGCAGGCCGCCGCCCGTGCACGTTCACTGCGCGGGGATCTGGACGCCGATCACCAGCTCACCGACGCCGACATCGGTGTGCTGGTGGGGCGGACGGTGCAGGGCGGGAAGAAGCTGTTCGCTTCGTGGGAGGACATGATCCTCGCGCTCGCCGGACCGCGCATGGGTAAGACGGCGGCGTTGGCGATCGACAACCTGTGCACCGCCCCTGGTCCGGCGCTGTTCACCTCGAACAAGCGTGATGGCCACGACGCCACCCGGGGTATCCGAGAAGGCACAGGCGCGGTGTGGCGCTACGACCTGCAGGCGATCGCCGACGGCCCGCACGTCGCCGGGGACGGGTTCTATTGGAATCCGTTGCGTTCGGTGGTGTCCATCGTCGCGGCCCGTAAGCTGGCCTCGTATTTCGCGGCTGCCTCGCGAGACGATGCGGCGCGGGTGGATGCCTACTTCGACGGCGGCGCGCAGGAGCTGCTGGCGCAGATGATGCTCGCCGCGTCCTGCGGCGGCGGGGATCTGCTGCACGTCTACGGCTGGCTCTCCGACGAAGAGAACGAGCTGCCCCAGCACATCCTCGAGACGCACGGCCACCACATCGTGGCGCTGCGTCTGAAGTCGGTGCGCGAGCTCAACCCGCGGCAACGCGACGGCCTCTACGACATGGCCCGCCGGTTCGTCGGACTGCTCGAAGAACGCACCTACGCGATGAGCATTCTGCCGCCCGAACGAGCCGACCTGTCGCTGGCCGAAATCCCCGACACCACCATCGGGCGTACGGTGCGCTACCCACACTCGTTGCCGGAGTTCGTGGTCGACGACTTCGTGACCTCCACCGACACGCTCTACGCCCTGTCGAAGGAAGGCCCCGACTCCTCCGCTGCCCTGACCACAGCGTTGATCGGGTCGATCATCGACGCGGCCCAGCGGACCGCGCGGTTGTCGCCGCGTGGACGGTTGCCGGTGCCTATGCTGTGCATTCTCGACGAGGCGGCGAACGTGTGCCGCCTGCCGGAGCTTCCGGCTTGGTACTCGCACCTGGGTTCGCAAGGAATCTGCGTGATGACGATCGTGCAGAACCTCTCCCGAGCGCAGCGAGTGTGGGGCGCGGACGGGGTCAAGCAGCTCGTCGATGCCGCGAACTTCCTTTGGTACGGCGGCGGACTCAAGGACAAGAACGCTCTCGCGGACTTCTCCTCCATCGTCGGTGACCACGACGTCGAGCGCTGGTCCACCTCCAACAGCGGCGGCCTGTTCGGCGGCGGCTCGTCCTCGCGGTCGCAATCCTGGTCGAAAGAAGCGATCCTCACTGTCGACGATCTGTCGTCGCTGCCGAAACAACGTGCCCTGGTGTTCATTTCCGGGAACAAGCCGGTGCTGGTGGCCAAGCTCGACTGGTACCGCGACAGCGGCCCGAACAAGACCGGCATCGAGGACTCCCTCGCCCTGTACTCGATCGGAGACAAGACCCGAAACCTCGCTGCAGCAGCCGATCTCGACGACTCAGACTCCTACGACGATGCGGAGGCCACCGCATGAGCACCGCAACTCCCCCACCCGACGACAACGACGACGGCGAGGAATCGGCTGTCCCGCAGACGAAGTTCCCCTCCTTCGATGTCTGGTTCGATTCGTGGCTCTCGGCGATCGTCTCCCGCAAGCTCACCTCCACCGCAGGCAAGCACCGCACCTTCTGCCCACGCTGGTGGGAACACCCCGAGGTCGTGGTCCGGCTGCATTCACTGTGGTCGGCGTGGGAGGCAGCCAATGCCGCCGAGGACGGGGCCGCGATGTCGGCCTGGTGGGTCCACCACGGCGATCCGCAGCTACGCACGATGCTCGACGCCGAGAACGGCCCTATGTACCGGTGCTCGCGCGAATCGCACACCGCCACGGTGCCGTTGCGGTTCCATTTCGTCGCTCCCCCGTCGGGCTGGTTCGCCGATCTGACCGCCTGAACGCCCGAGAAAACCTGACACAACCAACCCCGACAACCACCGGGGCCCTGGTGGGTGGCTAGACCCACCAGGGCCGTTGCGGCCGGATCGTGCTCCGGCCGACGACGACGTTAGCGACCCTGCCGCCCTGTACGCGGCGGCGGGTCCGCTGACGTCGATCGTCGACACACCTCTCCAGGAGCACACCCGTGGCCACGCCCGCCGATGACAACCAGCTCGATTTGTTCGCCGAGATGAAGGACAGTGATAGCCATGATCGACCCGAGCACCCAGGACGTGATGAAGCTCTATCTCGAGCACGTGGGACTGCCACCGGAGCTGAGCCCGGAGGATCAGCAGGACTTCCTCGAACGCGAGAGCGAGCGGATAGCCGAGCGGATCGACAACATGAAGATACACATGCAGGACCGGGCGCTGCGCCGTTACGTGCAGGACAACGGTCACCCGGCTCCGTATCTGGAACAGACGGGGCTGATCGAGCAGGCGTGGGCGGAGGCGACGACGTTCGTGATCGACGAGGAAATCTACGGCCAGCTCCCGGAGAACCTGGACGACTTTCCGGAGGACGAGGAGCCGACGTCGGTGCAGACCGAGCGCGAGCTGGCGCGGATTCAGGTGCACCGGTCCGATCCGGAGAGGTGGCGCAACCCGCTCAACTGCGCGGACCCGGAGAAGTGGGCGCGGAATCTGATGTTCCAGCTGTGGGCGGACCGGCCGGGGAAGTTCCACTACTTCGCGAGCCATCTGCTGCAGGCGAGGATCGAGGACGATCAACCGTATCCGACGTCGACGACGCACCCGCTGTATCCATCGTTCACGAACCTGCTCGACGAGCGGACGGCCGAGTACGAGCGAACCGGAAAGTAAAGCGCCGCAGCGCCTCCGATGCGCAACTCGATCTGTTCGCGTTCGACGCGGACGGGGCAGCACCGATCGACCCCGCCTCGACCGACGTCGGCGCCGCACCGCTCCCCGCGCCGCGCGACCCGGCCGTCCTGATCGCCGAAGCCGCCGCGGCCACCGACAGCAATGCCAGCAATACCAGTATTGACAGCGGCCGGGTCGTCGATTTGTCTACTACGGCGCCGGACGGCATCGAATCTGCTGTGTCGCAGCCGTACTCGCCTTCCCGCGAGGATGTCGAACCAGCCGTCGACGAACCGGTCGTGCCGGCTCCGGTGGTGTCGGTACCGGTAGTCACTACGCCGGTCGACTTCCGTTCCGGACCGCAGGTGTTGGTGCCGTCGGGGACGAAAGCGCGGGTGCGGGCGAACATCGACGCGCTGCGGGTGTTGTCGACGGTCACCGAGCAGCAGCGCTACGCGACGTCAGCCGAGCAGGACGTGCTGGCCCGGTGGTCGAGCTGGGGCGCGACCCCGCAGGTGTTCGATCCCCGGCGCGAGGACTGGAGTCGCGAGCGGGAAGAGTTGCGCGCGATTCTCGACGACACCGCCTGGTCGCAGGCGCAGCGCACCACCTTGAACGCGCACTACACCGACCCAGCGATCGCGGATGCGATGTGGCGGGCGATGATTCGAGCCGGGTTCACCGGCGGCCGCGTCCTCGAACCGGGCTGCGGATCGGGCACGTTCATCACCCACGCCCCGGCGTCGGCGCAGATGGTCGGCGTCGAACTCGACGCCACCTCCGCTGCGATCGCGGCCGCGCTGTCACCGTCGGCGCAGATCCGCGCCGAAGGATTCGAGAAGACTGCGGTGCCGCAGCGCTCGTTCACCGCAGCGATCGGCAACGTCCCGTTCGCCGACGTGCGGCTCTACGACCCGGTGCACAACCAGTCCAAACACACCATCCACAACCACTTCATCGTCAAATCGTTGGCGCTGACCGCCCCCGGCGGCTATGTCACGGTGCTGACCTCCCGCTACACCCTCGACGCCCAGAATCAACGCGCCCGCCGCGACATCGCCGCCCTCGGTGATCTCGTCGGCGCAGTCCGGTTGCCGTCGAACGCGTTCCGGCGGGTCGCCGGCACCGACGTCGTCACCGACATTCTCGTGCTCCGCCGCCGCGAGGACGAGAAGAAGATGTCTGCGCTCACCACGCGGTTCCTCGGTCTCGAGAACGCCACCGCCCTCGACGAGGCCGGCGAGGAGAAGGCCGTCCCGATCAACGCCGTCTACAGCGATCACCCCGATTGGGTGCTCGGCGAGCTACGTGTCGGGCACGGCATGTATGCCGGGGATTCGCTCACCGTCGCTGCCCGAGACGATGTGGAGCTCGCTGGGGCTGTCGAGGAGACCCTGACCTCGATCGTCGACACCGCGAAAGCGAACGGTCTCGGTCACACCGCCTCCTGGACCGACACCCTCGGGCCCACCCGTGAGGATTTCGAACGGGGCCTGCTCGCCGTCGGCCGCAGCGCGGCCGCTGAGGATCTCGCGGTCGGGACGCTGCGGCACGACGCCCAGGCCGGAGTGATCGAGCGGTGGATGCACACCGGCTGGGAGTCGGTGAGCACTCGCGGCGCCAAGCAGGTCGCCGAATGGGGAGCCCTCCTCGCGCTGCGCGATACGACCCATGCGGTGATCGACTCGCAACGCGACACCGCCACCACACCGGGGGAACGGCAAGCGCTACGGGAGATCCTCGGCGAGCAGTACGACGCCTACGTCGCCCGCTACGGCCCGATCAACCGGTTCACCATGACCGTGCCCAAGGACCTCACCGACGCCCAGCACGACGCCGCTCTGACGAAGTCGATCGAGACCTGGCGCAAGGATGAAGGGGTCGCCGGCGACCCGTACGCCGGGGACATTCCCGAAGACGTGTATTCGCGCCTGTCGGATCAGGCGTGGATCAATCCGCGCACCCCGACGAAGCTGCAGAACCACCTCGGGCGCGCGATCCGCAACGATCCGACGTTCGCCCCGGTGCTCGCGCTCGAACAGTTCGACGAGTCGACGATGACCGCCCGCAAGGCGGCGATCTTCCACGCCGATGTGCTCTTCGCCCGTGAGGTCCGCGAGTACGCCGAATCGGTCGACGAAGCGATGGCCATCAGCCTCGACGAGCACGCCCGCCTGGACGTCGACCGGATCGCCGAGCTCCTCGGGGTCGAGCGCGCGGACGCCGAAGCGGAGATGGAGGGCAAGGCGTTCCGCACCCTCGCCGATCCGGAGCGGTGGGTGCCCGCGTCGACGTATCTGTCGGGCAACGTGCGCCGCAAACTCGCCGACGTCGAGGAAGTCGCGGCGCTCGATCCGCGGTATCGGGTCAACGCGGACGCGCTTGCTGCCGCGATTCCGCCGCGCAAGACCGATGTCGATGTCGCCCTCGGGGCGCCGTGGGTGCCGATCGAGACCTACACCCAGTTCGTTCGGGAAGCGTTCGAAGTACCGGAGTACACCGACGTCGTCGTCGAGCGGGCGTCGGGCAAATGGGAGGTGGTGGTCAATCCCTATCGCGGCAGCCACGAACAAGATCTCAAGTGGGGGTTGGTGCCCAAACGCGGTACGTGGTCGACCTCGTTCAACTTCGAATACCGGCCTGCCGAAGACCGCGGCATCGGCAATGCCGGTGTCCGCTCCGGTGACTACGAATGGCAGGAGTTGCTGGTCGATCTGCTCAACAACACCACCATCGAAATCGGGACGTCGAAGGAGTTCCGCGAGAGCGCCGGCGCTCCCCTGGTCCACGACGCCGCGACCCGCGCCGCCCAATCGAAAGCCCGCCGGTTGGCGCAGGAGTTCGGGCAGTGGGCGCTGCACACCGACGACGCCCGCCGCGAACAGCTCCTCGACATCTACAACGAGAAGTTCAATTCCGTTGTCGCACCGGTCCATTCCGGCGCGTATCTCGCGTTGCCCGGCCTCGGTGAGACATTCAATCCGCATCCGCATCAACGCGACGCCGTGGCCCGGATCGTTGCGGAGCCGACCGTGCTGCTCGATCACGTCGTCGGCGCGGGCAAGACCGGCGTGATGCTCATGGGCGCAATGGAATTGAAGCGTCTCGGGTTGGCGGACAAGCCGTGGATCGTGGTGCCCAACCACATCATCGACCAAGTCGTCCGTGAAGCCGGGCAGTGGTATCCCGGCGCACGGATTCTCTCCGGATCGGCGGCCACCGACGCCGAAGGCCGGCGGCTGCTGATCGCTCAATCCGCGTCGCAGGACTGGGACATGGTCATCGTTCCGCAGTCGGCGTTCTCGGCGATCGGTGTCGACCCCGGCACCAAGGCCGAGTACATACGCAGCCAGGTCGCAGACCTCGATGCCCAGCTTGACCGCGATCTGTCGGACCTGTCCATCAAACGGCTCGAAGCGAAGAAGGCCCGGCTGGAGGAGAAGCTGGAGACCGCGCTCGATCAAGCGGGTAAGGATCTCGGGCTGACGTTCGAGGCATCCGGGTGTGACTACCTGTTCGTCGACGAAGCCCACGAGTACAAGAACCTCGCGCGAGCCTCCGACGTCGCGGAACTGGCGAACGAGGGCACCAAACGGGCCACCGACATGGACCTCAAACTGCGGTATCTGCGGGCGATGCGCCGAGAAGAGGCCACCGCGAAAGGCATCTCGGCCGAGGAATACACCGAACGCGTGGCCACGTTCGCCACCGGCACCCCGGTCGCGAACTCCCTGGCCGAGCTGTGGGTGATGCAGCACTACCTACGCCCCGATCTGCTCGACGACGCCGGGGTCTCCGAGATCGCGGATTGGGGCGCGACGTTCACCGACACCGTCGAACGCGTCGAACTGAACTCTTCCGGATCGAGACTGCGGGCGGTGACTCGGATCGGTGAGTTCACCAACGTCGGCGACCTGATCGGCATGACGAGCGTGTTCACCGACGCCGTCACCCGCGACCAAGTGCCGGCCGACCTGCCGGTCAAAGTTGGGGGCCGCAACACCGATGTCCTGTTCACCCCCGCTCTCGAGGTGCAGGACTTCATCGCCGACCTGGGGTTCCGCGCCGACGACGCAGACCGGCGTCGACCCGACCTCGACAACGCGCTCAAGATCGCCAACGATGGCCGCAACGTCACCCTCGACCCGCGCGCCGCCCATCTCGATCCCGCACCCCCGGAAAACTCCCGCGCCCATATCGTCGCGTCCCGGATTTTGGAGGTGCACAACGAGAACCGGGACAACACCTACCTCGACACAGCCGGGCAGCCGCATCCGACGCCGGGGGCGTTGCAGATCGTGTTCTGCGACCGCTCCACCCCGAAAACCGACGGATCGTGGTCGATCTACGACGGCATCCGGGACGAGCTGCTCGCCGGCGGAATGGAACCCGCGCAGATCGCCTACGTGCACGACTACGCCAAGCCGTCGGAGAAAGCGCGGCTGTTCGAGATGTGCCGCACCGGCAAGGTCACCGTCGTCATGGGCTCGACCCAGAAGATGGGCACCGGTACCAACATTCAGGACCGGGCCATCGCGCTGCATCACGTCGACGTGCCATGGCGCCCTGCCGACCTCGAACAACGCGAAGGCCGAATCATCCGCCAGGGCAACCAGAACCGTGAGGTGCGGGTGTTCAACTACGTCGCCGAAAAGACGTTCGACACCGTTATGTGGCAGACGATCAACCGCAAAGCGCACTTCATCGAACAGCTCAAGAAAGCTGATCGGTCGATGCGCCGCGTGCAGGATCTCGACGCGGATTCGCTCGCGGAGAACTCGGCCATGACCAAAGCCCTGGCCACCGGCGACGAGCGCTACATCAAGCAGATCGAACTCGACTCCCAGCTCCAAGAGCTCCAGTCCGAAGCCGACTCGCATTTCGCCGAGCAACGCTCCATCGAACGCGACCGCGACCGCCTCCGAAGAGAAGTGCCCCGCGCCCGTGACCGCGTCGCAGGGTTGGCCGCTGCCGCACCCAAGCTCAAAAGCAGGCGGGACGCCCAGCAGTGGCCCGGCATCACCGTGCGCGGCCAGTTCCACAGCACCCGTCCCGAAGCGGCGGCAGCGATCACGAAAGCGCTGCAATCGGCGTATTTCAGCCTCAAAGGTCAGGGCGCGACCAAATCAGTGGTGATCGCGCAGATGAGCGGCTTCGACATCGAGGTGGCGCGTCCGGCCACCGACAGCGCCCTCTACGTGTCGTTCTCCGGTCTCGGATCGTCGGTCAAGACCATCGTCCAATCCGAGCTGTATCCCAAAATGAACGAATCCGACGGCATCCAGCACGCGCTCGGTTTGCTCACCCGGGTCGAGAACATGGCCTACACCGTCGACACCGACCTCGGGAAAGCCGAGCAGTCACTCGATCGCGACGAGCACCGACTGGAGGTGCTCGAGACCGTCGAGCTGTCCGACTTCCCGAAAGCGGTGCAGCTCAAAGACCTCTCCGACGAAGTCGCTCGCCTGCGCCGGGAGATCAAAGAAGCCGAGTCCAGTCCCGAAGCGCTCGCCCGGGAGGCAGCACGCACCGAACGAGCAACAGCGAAAGGACGAGAACCCGGCTGGTCACTCAAGCTCAACCCCACCCCCTCTGTCGTCGAAGCACTCGGATTCGACACCGCCGACGACGTGCGGGCGATGATGCGTACTAACGAACTCATCGCAGCCCAGGAAGCGAAAGCACAGCACACCGGGGTCGCAAGGCTAGAACAAGGCGACCCCTCAACTCGTCCTGGTAGGTTCCTCGGCGCCGTGGACAACGACGGCATCGGCCGATGGCAGGACTCCGGTAACGAGCTGGAACCACCGACACCCGGCGCGCCACCGGATCGGGGCTACGACCTCGACAGCTAGTCAGCACGGCTCGCGGCAAATGCGGTCCGTCATTAATTGGTGGCGGACCGCAGTAATTCTATCTGTTATACCGTTCGGCGACAGCGCAATCAGGCTGCTCCGAACGCTGATGTTCGAACGGGTCTACCGCTGCACAGAGACCTATACATCCACGGATTGCATTGCCACGGTGTTTCGTTTGGTCAACTGTTCCAACGTACGACGTACATCACGACGGGAACTGAGGAAAAGCGATCTGCGGGCAGAGATAGGTATTGGTTACTTTCAGAATTTCGTTGGTGGGAGAAGTGCCCGGCAGATCCGGCTCGAACGTCTCGGATGGATTTCTGTTCGCTTGGATTATTAAACAACTGTCGTACGCACTGAGGAGCGCGTGTGCCCTGGTCTCCGCAATCTCTGTCATACCGAGGATCACGCCGGTGCTGACCGCGTCGTCAGGACCGTAAGCGGCTACTGTGGCGGCGCAATAGCCGTCGAGAAAATTTCGTTGGCCCCCGGCCGGAGTGGCATCAACGACCCCCCTGAGAAGCTCAGGGGGCCCTGACCCCACAAACGCGGACGCACCTAATTCGTCGTAACTGAGATTGTCCCCGTCAGTTCCGCACTGCCCGCTATACCCGCTCTCGGGCAATCCCGGTTGCGCGACAGATAGCGATGTCTGTGTGGAATCCGCTGCATCGACGGTTGATCCACTGTCCCCCCCGCTACACGCGGCCGCGGACATGACAACGGCAATTGCCATCGTGATCAGGCCGAAGGCCGGTCGGATGTACATAGTCACAGACGGAAGCATACGACTAACAACTCCATCAAGGGCATCAGGTCATTCAACCGAATGACCTGATGCAGCTGGACAAAGCCCTCTGGACAAAGCCCTACAGTCGCGAAAAAGCAACGGATTTCATCGCCATTCGTAGCTGAACGAGATGAATATAGGTCGATATTTTTGCGAAATACCCCAATCCCTTACCGGCTTCGCCATTCCATCAGCGTGAAGTCTGACCAGTCGCCGGGTACCTCTTTGGGTTCGCCGCCGGCAAGGTCGACTGTGTAGAGCTCTTGATTGTTTGGACGACCAAGCAGGAATGCCACACTTTGTTGGTCCTTTGTCATGACAGGTTGAGCGACCTGAGTGACGTTCGTTTCCGGCAAAAGTCTCTGGCCGGTCGGGCCACAGCTCGCGAGAGATGGGAGCGAGGCAAAGTCTGCGAGGTAAATCTGAGAGTCACTCGCCTCTCCGTAGTCGACGAACAGGGCTTTGTTCGATGGTGTGAACGAATAGACCTCGTGGTAGCAGCTTTGTGGCTGAGCGTAGGTTCCGTCGGGCAGGAACTGAACCCCGTATCCGCCAGAAGAGTTGATCTGGGTCGATTGCTGGGTGTCGGGGTCAACGACGAAGTAACGCCAATCGATTGTTCCCTCGGTTTTCACGGCGTAGTTGAGTCGACCTTGGTAGTCGAACCTGACTGACTCGAAATGCTGAGCTTGCGCGAACTTACCGTTGACGATCTCGGGGCCGCCGGGAACGAATGTCCCGTCCAGGTCGTACCAACCGGCGCGTTCGGTCCCATCGGCTTCCGTCTTTCGCGCCGCAAGACGGGTCAGTTCTGGGGACAGGGCAGTCCCTGGACCTTCCTCAAATGTACGGCCCCCCAACTCGATGTACTTCGTGTATTCGGCGGTTTCGGGGTCGATGGTGCCGATTTCGTACGGCATGCTGCTTCCGTTCCAGCGCCCTACGAGTATTCCGCTCAAGTCGGACAGGTCCGAAACGCTCTTTGCTGCCGACGTTGTGGTCGAGCCGTTGGTCTCGACCACCGAACCGGTGGAACCGCTATCGTTCGCCTGCTCGACCGCCACAGTCTCATCAGTGCTGCAACCGGCCACAAGGAGCACTGCTCCGCACATCGTGGCGAAGAGCCGCTTAACGGGCCTGGACGTGAGGGGCATGAAGCGAAATTTAGCAACGATCTCTTGCGCTCCATATCGTTCATTCAACCGACAACTTTTCCGGAGTTCTGGCTTTCGATGTGTCTTGCCTACAGCCCGCGATCTACCTCCTGCTCTGGTTTCCGAGTCGTCTGCTCACCGGGCATTTCCACACCCTCACGCCATGACCGACCCGATCCGGTCTTCGCGCTCGTCGTCGGCGCCACCAGACCGCGAGGACGCTCGCCAGCACCGCTGGCCGCAGCGGTTCGACCGGTCGATGCTCGATCGGTGACTCCCTCGATCCTCGGCGGGTTCATACTCTGTGCCGCTCCGGCACTGTCACGAAGTCGCATCTCGTCGGCGTAACGCCCCGCGGCCATCGTGATCGCTCGTAGACGTCGGCCGCGTTCGGTGATCGCAGTATCGAACGTTTCGGCCGCTGCGCGGTCGGCTGCGCGGCGGTCCGGGTCTGTGGCGCGCGCCGAGATCGCCGGCCACTCGCTGGGGTCGGCGCCGACACGTCCGGCTGCGTCGCGCGCAGCACGCTGGGTGTCGCGGACCTGGCGGGCGAGGCGTTCTTCGCGGAGTCGAGCCTCCGTCACGGCGGGTTCGAGGGTCTTGCGTTCACGCCGCTTCGCGCTGGGAATGTGGGCCGCGAGGGTGGTGTGTTCACTGCGTGCCGTCTCGTAGTCTGCAGTGATACGGGCCAGCTCTGCTTCGAGCTCCTGGGCGGCGGCGATTGCAGATGCTTGTTCGTCGAGTCGGGCGTACAGCTTCTCCGTATCGGCGACGACAGTGGGTTCGGTCCGCCCTCGTCCTGCTCGGTCGACGAGTGCGTTGAGTTCTGCGTCCGGTACGAGTCGGATCGGGTTCTGCTGCATCGTCGCCAGCAGGGCTGCGTCGGCGTCGGACAGTGTGTTCTCGGGTTGGAGCTCCGGTACTGGTTCCACGGCCTTGTCCGGGGCTGGTACGTCGGTCTGCACCACGTCGGCCCGGGCCGGTACGTCGACTGCTGTGGTTGTAGCCGTCAGGTCGCGCGGTTCGACTGTTGCGTCGTCGGTCCCGGCTGGGACGTCGACGCCCTGCTCCCGTTCTGCGACGGAAGGGTTCATCGCGGCGCGGCGGGCGGAGTGTTCGGCCCGCCAGAGCGCGCTTTCGATCTTGTCGGCGTCGGCGCGGAGCTCTGCCAGTGTGCCGAGGTCGATGTCGGTGGCGGTGGCGCGTGCGGTGATGACGTCGATGTCGGTGACTTCGCCGCCGTCGGATGCGGTGACGGCCGCGTATTCGGCGGCGGCCTCCTGCGCGCGGATCCGTGCTGCGGCGGCGGTGTCGTCGACGAATCCGGCGCGCCAGATTTCGTAGTCGAGTTCACGTTGCGCAAGTTGGCGCTCGGACGGCGGCCGAGCATCTTCGGGCAGGCCGTCGTCGACGGTGTCGGAGGCTGTGTCGACGGCGGGACGCAGGACGGTGTCGATGTGGTGCCATAGCGCTTCGGCTTCGAGGGTGGCGTCGATCCAGTCCTGTTCGGCGTCGAGCTTGGCGATCCGGGCGGGTTTTTGCCGGTCGGCGCGTGCGCGGAGGTCGAGGATGATCGGGTCGGCGAACGTGAGCGCCGGGCTGGTGCCGTTGTCGATCGATTCGAGCATGTCGCGGGCCGCTGCTTGGGCGCGGGTGAGGTCGATCCGTAGTAGTCGTACGCGTTCTTCGCTGCTGACCGTCGGGTACGGCAGTTCGACGACAGGGGCGACAGGGGCGACAGCGATGATGTCGGCGAGCCGGTCGAGCACATCGAGACCGGCGTCCGGGTCGACGTCGTCGTAACCCGGGAGGCTGCTCGGCGCCGACGCGTCGTCGGGTGCGTAGGTGTCGTCGAATTCCGGTGGCGGCGGTGCATCGTCGTACTCGACCGGTGCATCCAATTGGTCGAGCGATGCCTGGTAGTCGGCGTCGGAGGCGTCGAGGATCGACGGTGACATTGCGTCGACCGGCCCGGTATCGGCGCGTGTGTTGACGGCGGGCGGGAGGTTGTCGGGGTCGGCGAATTCGGGCGGTAGTACGTCGCCGGTGGTGTCCCCGATTGTCTCGTCGACGGGTGCGAGTGCTTCTTCGTCCTCGGCCGTGATCGGTTCGGTGTCGGGGCCGATGTAGGTGCGGGCGGCGTGGTTCTCGCGGACCAGCATTTCCGCCCGCCATGCCAGGGCGGTGGCGAGTTCGTGGGCGGGGAGTGTGACGCCGTGGTCGACCGGGTCGATGCCGCCGTGCAGGAACTCGTACGCCGTTCCGAGCAGCTGCCCTGGTGTCCACGCGTTCGGGTCGGCGGCGTCGACGGTGGCCACCAACGAGGGCCAGGCGGGGTCGGACATCACGCGTACGGCGGGTCCGTAGCCGAGGATCTCGATCAACTCGCCCGTCCACGTCGGGGCGAGTTCGGTGGCGTCACCGGTACTGCTCTCGTGCGCGGCGACGGACAGTTCCCGCGACAGTCGCCACCACAGTGCGGCGGCGGGTAGCTCGTCGGGCAACGGTGCGGCGATAAAGGACTCGCGGACGAGGGTGTGGACGTCGACGCCTGCGCGCGCAGCGGCGGCGAATCGGTCGGCGAGGATCGGGAAGTACGGGTCGCGGGCGATGTGGATGTCGAGTTCGTCGACGAACGGACGCCACCGCGCCACGGCATCGTTGCCGGATCCGATAACGGCCGCGGCGCGGGTGTCGAGTCGGCGTTGGGCTTTGACCGAGGCGGCGGCGAGCTGTTCCGGTCCGGTGGGTCGGCGGTCGATCGGATCGACGTCATGCGCAGCCCGGAAGATCGCGAGATCCGCCAGCAGGTCCAGATCGACGTCGGGGTCGCGGTCGGGGTCTGCGGTGAGGAACGGGCGCGCCCACACCGGTGCGGTGGTCGGTGTCCACGATGCTGTGTCGGCGCGGATCGCGTCGCAGTGTGCGGTGGTGAGGTCGGCGCGGGCGGTGAGGTAGTCGCCCCACTCCGGTAGCTCGGCCAACCGGGTCGGGATGGCGGGCAACCACGGCAACGGTCCGGTCCCGGCCGAATGCCCCGTGGTCGGGTCCAGACGCCAATCCAAGACGGCAGCTTTGTCGACCGCCGATTCGAGTTCGCGCTGGGCGACGGCGGCGCGCAACGCGGCGACGGGGTCGCGGCCGTGCGCACCGATGATGGCCAGGTGTCCGCGCAGGGTCGGCCATGCTGGTTCGTCGGTCAGGCCGGGTGCTTCTTCTTCGGCGGCGATGTCGATCGCGGCCATCACCTCCGCACCGACGAGGATCTCGGAGCCGGTGGCGACGGAGTAGTCGTAGGCACGTGCAGCTGGTGCGAGGTTGCGGTGTGGATCGTCGGCAGCGGTGAGGGTGGAGTGTGCGGACACTTGCGCGCCGTCGCGGCGCAGGACGCCCCGCAGATCATCCACCGCCGTGGGTGGGAGTAGTCCGCGTTCGGTCATCGCGGTGTGCAGGTCGCCCTCGGATGCGGTGGCGAGGTAGAGGTGGTTCGCTTGTCGGCCGCGGGTGAGGGCGACGTAGGCGAGCTGGCGGGTTTCCTCACCGGTGGCGACGACGTGGCAGGTGTCGGCGGTCGAGCCCTGCGCCGAGTGCACTGTGCCGGCGTAGCCGAGTTCGGTCGCCGACTGGACGTAGTCCGGGTCGAGGGTGACGGTGCGACCGAGTTCGAGATGCCGCACCAGCAGTGATCCATCGCGGCCGACTTTTTCGACGATCCAGCGGTCGCCGTTGCGGACCCAGTCGGTCTTCGACAGTGCGTTGCGGCGGTCGTTCGAGCGCGTCCGCACGGTGTCCCCGACACTGGCCTGCAGCCCGTCTGCAAGGACCGCTTGGGGGCCGACAGGTTCGTCGGTGGCGGCGGCGAGTCGGTCGGTGCGGGCGCGGGTGTTGAGTTCTGCGACGAGCTCGCGGGTGGGGGCGAGCATGATCGCGTCCTTGCCGCCCGCGTAGTCGGCTGCCCACGCTGTGTAGGCGTCGTCGGTGGCGGTGGCGATGGACCCGACGTGGACGCGGCCGTGGTCGAGGTAGAAGCCGAGCGCGGAATCGTCGCCGTCGCGCAGTGCCAGTGATGCTGCGCCTTCTGCTGGGTCGCGGAAACGCACCACCTGCGACAGCGTGAGTGCGCCGACGCGGTCGTGGATATCGCGCAGGACTCCGCCGGAGGCGACGGAGGCGAGCTGTTGATCGTCGCCGATCAACCGCACCGTCGCACCGCGTGCGGCGAGCGCCGAGACGGCTTCGTCGAGGTCGAGGGTGCCGGTCATTCCGGCTTCGTCGACGATGACGAGCGTGTGCTCCCCGATCGCCGAATACCACTCGGGCACATTGACCGGTGCGCCGTCGCGGAGGTGTCGGGTGATGTCGACGAATTTCGCCAACGTATCCGTCGTCGTCAAGATGTCTTGACGCAGAACTGCGGCGGCGGCAGCGGTCGGTGCGAATCCGACGACGCGGCCGCCCGCGTTCTGCCACGAGACGGTCAGCGCTTTCATCGCGGTCGTCTTGCCGGTGCCGGCGGGGGCGAGTGCGAGTTGCAGTTTCGCACCGGAGGTCGCCATCGCCCGCACCAAGGATCGTTGTCCGGCGTTGAGGTCGCGGCCGTTCGCCGACGATTCGAGCAGCGCCATCTCGACGTGCTTCTCATCGACCGCGACACCGTCGGTGCGCTGTGCGAGGGCGACGATCCGCGCTTCTGCGTCGAGCACCGATTCGGTGGTGAAGAGTGCTGATTCGTGGCGGGTGTGCACGTCCAGTCCGTCGCGTCGACGCATCGCTGTCGGTGCGATCTCCGCGGCCGGATCGATGTGCGCGGCGCCGGAGAGGTCGATCGACATTCCCGTTCCGCAGGCGATGTCGGTGACGATCTCGACGAGCTCGTCAATCCGCGCGGTATCGGGGTTCGCTGCGCGCACTTGCCGCAACGCTTCAGCACGAATGTTGTGCCGCTGAAACCGTGATCGCTTCCGCGAGACGATGTCGAGAACATGATCGGCGGTGCTCGCAGCCCACGCCATATCTAACTCGGTGGTGCGTACCGCCGGTGGGTGTCCGGTGATCGAGGCAACCAGTCTCGACAGCTCTTTATGGGAGCCGAGGATCTCGATCGCTTCGCTACGCCACCCTGCTCGTTGGTCGGCGTGGGAGACCGGTTCGTGTTTGGCGGCACGGGTTTCCAGCGTTGCTTGTTGCGCGAGTGAGATCGCTTCGATCGCGGTCGGTTCGCGGCCGTGATCGGCTTGGAAGGTGCGGGCGAGTTCGGCGGTGCGTGCCTTGATCGCGGCACTGCGCGAGGACCAGCGCTGCGCGAGTCGGTCGTCCATTCCGTCGATCTCTCGCACCGGCCGCTTCGACCGATCCTCGGACGGGCGCTCGCTGAACCGCACCCCGATGCGGTCACGCAGTTGCGCTTCCAACACGGTGTTGTAGACCTCGGAGGCGGGAACGTTGTTGCGGTACAACGCAGCCCCATCGAGCGCGAGCCACTTGGTCGTTCCGTCCGGCCCGGTGGTGGCGACCTTGTTCGATATCGCGACGTGGGTGTGCAGGTTCGGATCGCCCGCACGGGAGTCGCGGTGGGTGAACTGTGCGGCGATCAAACCGTTGCCGTCGACCTGCGCGACACCACCGGTCCCGACGCGCGTGAAGCACGCGTGCTTCTCCAAGTAGTCGATGGCGGCGGCGATCGCGGCTTCGTGCGCGGCCTCGATCTGCTGCGACATCTCCCGCGGTGCAACAGCCCACAACGCCGACACACTTTTCACGGGTGTGAACGTCAAGTCGAAACCTGCAACGGCGGTGGTTTTCTGCCGTCCGATCTTCGCCACCCAGCCCGAGAGTTCACGCTCATCCAGCGGTGGCCGGTCGTATTCCTTGGTGAACATCTGCGTACCGACGACCGTGCGGATCCGCGCACGCTCCTCCGGCTCGATCGCGGCGTTCCACTTCTCCCCGCGCGAAAGATTGTGGGCGACGAACGCTTCCGCGCACGCGACCCGATACGCCGTTGCACCGGAATCGATCTTGAACGCCCGGCCCAACTTGCCGGCCTTCTCCGCATCCTTCGCCGATGCGCCCTGAGCGATCGCCAACTCGAACATGACGTCGGCGTTCGGGTGCAAACCTTCACCGAACAGCGCCTTCATCTGTGCCTCGGACACCTGCTGACCCTGCGCGACCGACCCCAGCTCCGCCAGACCAGACCCGGCCCAACGGCCCGGAGACTCCCCTTTCTCCGAGTAGTAATCGGCCAGCGACGAGGCCCCACGCTCGGTCGAATCCGCAGCCGCCACCTGCCGAGTCAGGTACTCGTACCCGTCCCCAGCGGTCAGCTTGTGCAGACCCATCACAGCGTGGACTCTACCAGCGGTAACGCAGAACGCATCCATAGTGCATGAGGTGTGTGGGTTCTGGGCTCGGGATTGGTAACTGACTAGGGAGGGTCTGGATTGGGTCTGGGGGTCGGGCGGTTTCGGTGGTCGGATTCGTGAAACGGGGGGAGGTTGTGTCAGGAATCGGCGGTTGTGGGGTGGTTCGGGTTAAGGTGAGCGCCATGGCATCGACGCAGGCACGACAGAGCGCGCGTGCTCGGGCGCGGGCAGCGCACCAAAAGCTGGTCGCCGACCGCAAGGCGCGCGACGACGCGAACATCGCGTCGATGACCGAATACTTCGCTGCCGTCGAACAGATCGACGCGGCGCAGCTGGTGATGGCGAACGCGATCGACGCGATCCGTCGACGGGAGGGCACGCTCGCGAAAGCCGCCGAAATCCTCGGACTCGGAACCGGGCAGGCACGTAAGCTCGTTGCACTGCTCGACACCTCGGCGTCTGCGCCGAGCACAGCCGACGACGACGCCGACAATGCCGATGCCGAGACGGCCGCAGACGACCCGGCTGTCGCCGATCAGTCCGGCCCCTCCCCCGCCGACACCGGTGCTCGCGCCGTGTCCGACGCGGCTACGACGTAGCACTGACAAGGGTGCCCCATGGCGGGAAGTGAGATGACCGAGCTGTCGTTGTTCGACGACTACGACGAGCCCGCGCTCACCCCTGCCCCGCCGGTCCAGCTTGCGTTGTTCGGCGACGACACCGACATCGCACCGCTCGTTCCCAACCGCCGGTTGTGGCGGCCGTTGCAACAACCCTTGGCCGAGAAAACAGTGGCGCGGTTCTGGAAGAAAGTCGTCAAAACTCCGACACATTGGTGGTGGCGCTCAGCTGTGTCCTTTCCGGACGGCTACGGCCGATTCACCTTCACCGACGGCGACACCCCACGCACTCTGTCGGCGCACCGGTTCGCGTTGTTGCTCGCGCACGGAGACCTCGGTGACGGGATCGTCGGCGAGCACGACTGCGACGAAACCCTGTGCGTGCGTGTCGAGGACGGGCACCTCAAACTCGGAACGCAATCAGCGAACCTTGCGCACGCCGTTGCGATGGGACGTCACATCGGACCGACCCCGGCCGGTGGTGATCCACGCGGACGCTACGGACGTGCCGTCGCGATTCGCGACGCACTCAAACACGGTTACGACCCGGAGCTGTTGCACGCCGCTCTCGCCGGCCACTCCATCGCCGGGGACGCCGCACCGACACTGTTCTGACACCGCCCGCGCACAGCGACTGTGTCGGACCCCTGATGTAGGAACAACAGAACCGACACCCGTCGGAAGATGAGAAAGGAGTTGGACCCGTGGATCTGTCTTTGTTGTCCGACACCGCCGGCCCGCTCGTTCCGCTTTCCATTCTCGCTGTGTGCGGTGTGATCTGCTTGGTGCACTACATCGTCGACAACGATCCCGGTTGGAAGGGTGTCGTTGCGAACATTCTGCGCATCGTCGGCGGGATCGCGGTCATCGTCGCGATCTGGGTCGTATCGGCATCGTTCATCGCTATCTTTCTGGCGATCGCTGCGGTGCTGTTCTTCATGGCTCCGCTGTTTCTGCTCGGCGGCGCGAGCGGTGTTGCGGACCGGCGCCCACTCCGCCGCGACTACTACCGCGATCCGTACCGCTACGACTACTACTGAGTCTTCGGTGCCGCCGTTAGTGTGCTGTGCCGTACATCCAGCAGATGACGTCCAAGACACGCAGCGCACTGATGTGATCGGGCAGACCAGCCTTCGAACGGATCGTGAGCAGTCGCGTGTGCAGCGCACCGTCGTCGGCGCGCAGTGCTTCTCGGATGGGATCTCGGTGAACTGCGACGGTGTTCAGCACTCGTCCGACGACGACGTCGTAGATCGGAACCAGGCGCGGACGCTTGCGGGCCATCAACTTCGTTGCAATGGTGCGACCGACATCGGTCACCGCGCGTAGTTCGTCCTCTAACAGCAGGATCGGCGCGTCGGGTGTGAGTTGCTCTGCTTCGTCGACGAGGTCGCGGTCCGGGCCGACAGCATCGAGCAATTCGGTGAATCGTGCGGCGCGGGTGACGAGGAGTTGGCGTGCGGCTCCCACTTTGACGGCGACGGACAAGAACGTGATCGCGACCAGATCGTCCGCGGTGAATCGGTTGCTGTCCGCGATGTAGTTCTGTGGTGCCCAGCTGTCGAAGAACGCACCGGTGTAGCAATCGGCGCCGAGGTAGGTGTGGCCGTAGTACTGCTCGAGCAAGGCAACCGCCGCGTCGTCTGTGTCTGCGGTCAGCGGCGGCGGGAGGGTGACAGCCATGCGGTGATCGTGTCAGACGGCGACGCGATCACCGCGAGCTATGGTCGTCGCGCTCGAATGTGCCCGGCGCATCGGTGGTCCAGGTGAGGGAGGCGCGGCGTCCCTCACCTGGCTCATCGACTGCGCCTCAGCTCAGCAGTCGCGCTTTCGCAGCCGCGAACTCGTCGTCGTTCAGAACGCCTGCATCGCGCAGACTCGCAAGCTTGGTCAGTTCGTCGCTGATCGAATTCGATCCGGCCGGTGCTGCGGGCACGGCCGCACCGGCGAACCGGCCATAGATCCCGTGTGAGCGCAGCAAGTCCTCGAACTCCTGGCACTTCTTCGCCTGGCCCATCACGGTGACACCAGTGAGCATCTCGAAGCGCAGTAGTTGGTCACCGAATCCAAAGTGGATGTTGTTCTTTTGATTGAGCTGACGGGAGTCCAGGCCGCCGAGAAGCCCTTCGGCGGTGCTCACGGTGCGGTCGGTGACGGTAACTTCGGTGACAGTCGAATAGGGGACTGTGAGCGGTTGCCAGAACTTCGACCCGATCGTCGGCTTGAATTCGAACCGGTCGGCGTAGACCTCGAGCTTGATCTTGCCGATCTTGGCCTTGGGTAGCTCGCGGAGACCGCCCTTGTAAGTGATGTCGTAGCTCGCGATCGCGGCTTCGACGTCGGAGGTGGGTTCCTTTTTGCGGCCGAACGCCATCGTCACTATCCCTTCGAGAAGGTGCATCGGAACGGCCATCGTATGACCAGTGACGTTCTGCTCGTGGGGTCTTCGGCTCGACGACTAATCACATCTCGTCACGCCCGTCGACCTCATGACAAGGTGTGCCGCAGCGGTGAACAGCGAGACGGAGCGTTTGTCGTCGTAGTGGTTTAGACTCGGGCCCAGTTCGAACGTCGATGAGGGTCACGTTCGAGCGCACCTCACCCATACCGAATCGACCGTGCCCGCATTCCTGTGCGGCGCGTAGGTCAGCTCTCGTAGCGCTCGGTATTTATCCGGGTGAGGAATCTGCGCTCTCCGATTCCGAAAGGCCCTCACCTCTGATGTCTGTCACTCCTGTTCTCGCTCTCGATCGAGAGACCGTTCTCGCGCGTGCACGCGATGCCGCGCTCGCGCGCACCAAGTTCGTCGAATCACTCATCGACGCGGCCCAAGCAGCCGCCGAGGCCCGCGACAAAGTCGCGGCCGCAACCCGTCTCGCCGACCGCGCCGACGCCGAACATGCCGACGCCTACAACGACGCACTCGCCGCCGGATGGACAGCTGCTGAACTCAAAGCCAGCGGCTTGAACGCACCCACGGCACCGGCGAAGAAGAAAACCGCATCCCGCAAGAACACCACCAAGGCGGCGCGGTCGAGCGCCCCACGACGACCCAGCGACATCGCTCCGGACGAGACGACGCCCGCTTACCCCGCCAGCAGCTCTTCCGGCCCGCACCACGCCGCAGATGACACCGGCCGTCCCGACGCGCCGCCGAGCGAGCAGTGAACACGCTCGTCGGCGCAATCGAGGTCGCGTGGGTTCTGTTGACGACCGGTCTGCTGCTGCTGGCGGCCGGGTTGCTCGTCATCTCCTCGAACCGTATTGCCCGTCCGTATCCGGTCGGGAACACCTTGGTCGTCGCCGGTTACGTGAGTGGGTTCGCAGCTCTTCTGACCTCACCGCCCGCGTGAACTCGACCCATCCCACTTCTTTTCCGTCCTCGTTGCTCGGCGTCCGCCCCGAAGGCCGGTACCTCGCTGAGCGCCACAATGACTTTGGAGAATCTCCATGACTTCAGCACGACCCACATCCGATCAGACCGGTCCGCAGATCTCGGTGGAGATCCGGTTCCTCGACCAACACCAGGATCCCGGTTTCCTGCATTACCGCGGCGCGTTCCACACCCACACTGCCGCTGCTCGGTTCGCTCTCACCCAATCCGCTGCGCTCTCGGAAACGCGCGGTGTACCCGAGGTCGCTGTGTCGATCATCGGGGACACCGGACAAGCCGCCGGGACCAACGTGGAGTTCATCGGCTCCCCCGCCGAGCTGGCAGGGGAGCTGGCATCGAACCCCAACTACGCACCCGGTGTGCGGCGCACCGTCCTGCCGCCACCGGCGCAGGTGACCGCGGTCGTCGACGCCGCCGTGACTCGCACACCGCCGCCGGGGATCGACCTGGACCATCCCGACGCGGTCGAGGTCGAGGTGTATTCGACCCGGCCCGATCCGTTGCCGAACTCGCGCACCGATGTCGGGTCTACGACTACGAGAGTGCACGCGCGGTCGCTGACGAGCTCGCGGAGCAGTTGGGCGGCGAGGTCACGCCGATGCGCGGGGACACGGTGCTGCGGATTGCTCACGTCGCCGAGCTGTCCGAGGTCGACCAGCAGGCTGCCGACCGCTACACGCATGTGGAGGAACTGCGGGCGAACATTGCCGCGTTGGACCCGGTCGTCGACGCCGAGCACATCACCGCGCTCGCGCAGGATCTCGACGAACTTCGCAGCCGCAGCACTGCGAACGCAGTGGACGACACCTCGATGTCGGCGACGCGTGAAGCGCCCACGCGTGCAACCGAGGTACCGACGCGGCCGCGCGGGTTGGTCAGCACTCCGCCTCAGCTCTCGCCTGCGCGCCGCTCCCCCGCCGTCGAAGCTGCCTCGCCGCGGACGACACCACCGACCGTGCACGCCGCCTCCAGCCATACCGCCGATCACGGACTCGGCTAGGCCGCACGGGAGGATCACGAACAGCCCTGCCGCACCACGACCAACGAGACGGGCACCCACACAGTCTATGTGGGTGCCCGTCTCGTGTGTGATGGTTGAGCTGGTGGTGTCGGCCGTGGTCAGCGTTGTCGAAATGTGTTGAGCCGGTTGAAGGCCGCGCGTTGTCGGCGGCCGTGCTCGAGCAGGTGGTCGAACAGGTCTTCCTCGGGTAGCTCGTCGGCCGCCTGGACGATGGAACGCCCGGTGGTGTGGAAGCTGCGCCGATAGGACTGAGAGAGAACGATATCGGCGGTGTGGGTGGCGTTCTGGGCGAACGCGCCGAGGGTGCCGATGTTGAGCAGACGTTTGCGCAGCGGCCCGTCTTTCTGTCCGGCCCCGCCGGAGCGGATCAGTGCGTTCGCGACCGACGCGACGTCGAACGGTGCCGCGTCGGCGACCAGGTCGGCGATGAGGGTGAACAGCCGTCCGTGCGTGTGGTCTTCGAAGTCGGCGGCGGTCAACGTGGTGGTGATGCGGACGATCTCGCTGGTGTCGGCATTCGGGTGGTAGCTCCACATCAGCGCGCACAGCAGCAGTGCCTCCGGATCGGTGTGGAGGTCGTAGGTGCCCGATTCGTCCACCTCGGTGTCGTCGTCGCGGCGCTCGTTCGGGTCGGGTTCGGGTACTGCGTGCAGCGCGGTCATCGTCCTCGGCTCTCGGTTCAGGTAAGCCCGGTCAGGCTGGCGGTTTCGATGTCCGCGGTGCTCGCGCCCTGGGCGCGGGCCTCGCTCTCCCACTGCCGACGCGTGCGCAACATCGCGGCGAGATCCCCGCCCGCGCCGTCGCGTGCGGCAGCGCCGATGCGGGCAGTGGCGCGGGTGTACTGGGTGAGTGCGCGATCGAGTCGCGATGGAGCGTTCATCGGTGTTCGTCCCCCTACGGTGTTCGTGTCCCCCGGGTAGTAGACCGCGGCGGCGGCCTCGTTCGCCAGCGCGTCGCGGTCGTCGGTCAGGCGGTGACCTCGCGGCAGGTGTCGCACTCCCAGCCGGTCTCCAACGCGGTGCAGGTGCGGCGCTGCTCGCACAGCCAACACATCTGACCTCTGCGACGTTCCGGTTCGCTGTCCCCCTCGACCTCCACGGTGTTGGTGGTGCGTCGACGGTACTGGTCGAGTACGACGAGGTCGCGCTCACGCAACTCGGTGGCGATCTCGTCGCGGCTGCGCAGCGTCCCTTCGGTGGCGCGCAGCATCGATCCGAATGCGCTCTGGCAGCTGGTGCAGGCCTGACCGAGTTCGGTGACCGGGTAGCTGCACCCTGGAAGAGCGCACACCTCGAACAGCTGCCCGTCGCCGTAGTCGCGGCCCACTGCGACGGGCACGGTGGCCGGTGATCGCCGCACGGTCATGCCCTGTCGAGAAACTCGAATGCCCACACCGGAAGCTCGCGGCCGGTGCGCTGCAGCTCGGCGATCTGCGCCAGAGCTTCACGTTCCTCGGCCTCGGCATCGAGTAGCTCCCGGCGTTCACGCTCACCCTCGCGGCGTGCAAGATCCGCCTCTGCCGTGGCGATCAGGGCGGCGAAGTCGAACGGATCGGTATGCGTCGTGGTCATACATCCCATACTACAGCGTTGCGCTGTACTATCAAGGTTTTTATCTACAGCGATACGCTGTAGTATGATCGAAACTCGCTGCTGCTGAGTGGCGTACGAGATGAGGATGGGCGCCACCACCATGACCGATGGGCAAGAAACGTTGATCTCACTGCCGGAGGTTCTCGCCGTGATCGAGCAGCGGCGCGGCAAGGCGATCGCCGCGTCTACATGGCGGTCCTACGTCGCACGCGGACAAGCACCAAAACCGGTCAAATACCAAGGGCGGGAACCGATGTACTCACCCAGCGAGATAGACGAGTGGATCGATCGCCGCCCCGGTAGCGGACGCTGGGCCTCCACACGCAGCCTGTAGCCCGAGACCATCGAGCGGCCATGAGCCGATTACCATGCCGACAGGCCCGGAGTGTCAATAAATCTGGCCCTTGTGACTGATGTGTGGGGTTATCTACGTCCGGGCAGTCCCGGACGGTGCCCTCCGAGGGTGAGCATGGCCAAGGAGATCAGCGCATCTGGTCGGGCGAAGCCGAAAGCGATGCGCGTGAGGAGTCGGATCTTTGTGTTCATGGATTCGACGAGCCCGTTGGACAGGCCGTGTTCAATGGCAGCGAGTATCTGTGCACGGTGGCCGGCGACGCGTCTTTGGAGGTTGACGAAAGAATCGATACGGCTTCGTCGTGCCCACTGAACCCAACGATCGAGTGCTTCGGCGGCCTGGTCGACGGGGAGCTTGAAGACAGTGCGGAGCCCTTCTTTGAGCAGGTACGCGCGATAAAGACGTGGATCGGTGGATGGATGCGATCCAGCGGAGCTTCACGCGTTGGCGATCAGTGAGATTTTCTGGGTTCTTCCACAGCGCGTAACGGGAACGGAGCAACGCCCGGGCGGGACCAGTGGAGACGGTGGAGCGTCGCCCATTGATCCAGCCGTGCGGTCGAGTGTTCCCGCGGCGGGCGTCGGACCATGCCTGGCGGCGTACGGCATCGAGTGCCTCTGTGGCCCAGCCGACTACGTGAAAGGGGTCGGCGCAACGGATCGCACCCGGGCATCGGTCGCGGACCACATCGGAGATCCACAAGGCGCCATCCGCGGTGACATGAGTGATGCGGGCGCACCTCCCCTCACCCGACTTCTCGAGCGCGTCGAAGAATGCACGTACGGTTGAGCGGTCTCGGCCCGGGTAAGCCCACACCAGACGCCCGGTGTCGTGGTCGACGACGACGGTCAGGTACTTGTGGCCACGTTTGTAGGAGATTTCGTCGATCCCGATCCGTGTCAGGCCTGCCAGCGCACCGATACCGGAAGCGGTGTCAGCCCACACTCGGGCGATGATGGACCCCACTGTGCGCCAGGCGATCCGCATCAATTCGGTGATCGCCTTCTTGGAGCACTGCGTGGCCAGCCACGCCGCCGCCGCATCGAGCGGGGCGCCGCCGGTGTTGCGGACTTCGACGACGACGTCGTCGGGCCGGCTCGCCCGCATGGCGCTGCACCTGGGCGACAACACTGCCCCCACTTCACCACCTCACCTTCGGCTCAGGTCAACGTGTAAAGCTTCTGGGCGGTTGCAGCGTAGGCGGTGTCGTAATCGGCGGCGGTCAGGGCTTCGACGTCCCCGACGTAGGAATTCTTCTGCCAGGTCTGTCCGTCTCGGCTGCGCCATGCATTCCCGTCCACGTCGACGCCCCAGAGTGAGTTGTCGGGGCCGGCGGCAAGCAAGGTCAGGGCGGGGGCGTCGGGGACGACAGAGAACGTTGCGGCGGTGTCGGTGCTGCGTTGGAGTCCGTCTGCGGTCACCGCCCACACGCCGGTGTCGGTGATCGCGAGAGAGGCGGCAGGAAGGGCCGCGCCGGAGGCCCAGGTCGTGCCACCGTCGGTGGAGATGATCAGCCCGCTGGTGCCGTCAAAACCGACGAGGAGTGTGCCGTCGGTGGTCAGCGCGTGGAAGTCCACTTCACCGACGAGGGACTGTGCCGTCCAGTTCCGTCCGCCGTCGGTACTGTTCCGCAGCCCCAGCGGGTTGGGCGCCGAGCTGGACTTGCCGGGATGCCCGGAGGAGACGATGGTGTCGGCGCCCGCTACGCCGGTCAGTCCCATCAGGTCGTCGTCGGAGTCGCCGACCCGTTCGGTGTTCCCCGTGGATTCGATGGCGAAGAGCCCGGTGTGGGTGCCGGCGAGGACGGTTCCCTGAGCATTGATGTGGAGGCCGTGCAGGTGGTGGAGTTCGGGGGTCAGTTGCACTGCGGGCACTGACGGGGTGCGCGGTGGGGTCGGGTCTGGCGCGGAGCACCCCGCCAGGGTGACGGTGGTAACGCTCAGTGTGGACAGGGTGATGAGGAGGGTGCGTTTGCCAAGCATGGGGGCGTCTTTCTGCGAGTGTCGGTTCCCCGGATGCTGCTGCGGGGCTACGAGATTTGGCCGGATTTGCTGCCGGCCGGGACAGGGTGGCCGCGGCCGCCGTCGGATCGGGTATGAGACCGAGGGGCACCGATCATCAGATCGGAGTCACGTAGTCGGAGACGAACTCCGCGCGGAGCCACCCGACGAAGATTTCCCACTGACCGGTGACCAGGGCTGTACCCACGGCGATCAACATGATCCCGCCGAAGACCTGGATCGTGCGGGCGTTGCGGCGCAACCATCCGACACCGCGTAGTGCGTGTGTGGAGCCGAATGCAAGCACGATGAACGGAAGCCCCAGGCCCAGGCAGTACGCAACGATCAGTGTCACGCCGCGGGCGGCGGTGGTGCCCTCGGTCCCGGCGGCGACCGAGAGAACTCCGGCGAGGGTTGGACCCAGGCACGGCGTCCACCCCAACCCGAAGACCGCACCCAGCAGGGGGGCACCGGCGAGGGTGGACCCGCGGCGCGGTGTCGGCCGGGTGTCCTTTTGCAGGGCGGGTATCAACCCGACGAACGCCAGCCCCATCGCGATGGTGACGACGCCGCCGAGTCGTTGGAGCAGTTCACGGTTGATCGCAAGCACGCCGATCACCCCGAAGACCGATGCGGTGGTGAGGACGAACACGACGGTGAACCCGCCGACGAACAGGGCGGCGGCGCCGGTGACGCGCCAGCGGCCGGCCCGCCTGTCAACGGCCTCCGCCACGGTTGCCGCAGGCCGGTCCGCGCCGGAGACTCCTGCCAGGTAGGAAAGGTATCCGGGGACGAGGGGAACACAGCACGGGGAGGCGAAGGACACCATCCCGGCCAGCATGCTGGCACCGAGGGCCAAGATCATCGGCCCGGTCGCGGCGGCGGTGCGGAAACTGGTGCCGATACCGAGTGCGAGGTAGCTCATGGTTCCCCTGCGATGCGCTCGACTACCGGCTCGAGATCCTCCGCCGGAAGGGCTTTGAGGTGGACGGCGGCGACGCGGTGTTGACGATCCAGGACGCGGGTGGACGGGATGACACGTCCCGCCACCGCGGCGACGGGAACGCTGAGGTTTGGGTTCGGCGCGGCGTGTGTGCCGATCATTGGTTCCTCGTTCTCGTGGATCGGCCGGGACGAGAAGCCCCGCGGACCCGAACCATCATCTACTATCTATGTACGGAGATAGTAGATGAGGGTTGGTCGACGGCCGCCCCGGCCCGGTCGGAGGAGCCATGCAGCAGTTGTTCTGGGGGCTCGCGATCCTGGCCTGCCCGATCGGGATGGGCCTGATGATGTGGATGATGATGCGGCAGGGCAAGAACGGGGCCGACTCGGACAAACCGGTCGACGACGCGACCGCACGGCAACTCCGGCAGATGCGTGAAGAACTCGACGCGCTCAAGGCCGAACGCGGCGAGCGGCCCGAGCCGCGGGAGCCGTGATGTCGACGCCGTGTGCTGCGCAGGGAGGTGTCGGCGATGACTGAGCCGTGGATGCGGGCGTCCGACGCGGACCGGAGCCGAGTCGTCCGCGCCCTCGAACGCGAGGTCGGCACCGGCCGGTTGACCCTCGGCGAGTACTCCGATCGGGTGGCGGCGGCGTACGGCGCGCGCACACTCGGGGAGCTCGCGGCGGTGACCCGCGACCTCCCGACCCCGCCCCCGGCGCCGCCCACCCCGGTGTGGCAACGCCGTGCGCCGCTGCTCGCTGCTGCGGCGGCGGCGCTGGTCGGGCTGCTGGCGGCGTTCACCGGGTCCCCGGCCGCCTCTGCGATGACTGCGATGATGCCGGGGATGGGCTGCGGCTGAGGCGAACTCGGCTCACTCGTGGTCGGGATAGAGGAATCGGCGGGTGACCAGGTGTTTGGTATCGGCGAGGGTTTCCTCGCTGATCCTGCCCTGCTCGTCGAGGGTGAGCAGGACATTGATCGACGCGGCCGGGTAACCGAGGGCGAGCCGTACCGGCTCGTCGCCGCGCGAGATCCGCACCGCCAGTGGGGCGGTGCCGTCCGCGTACGGTTCCTGCGCGAGGAAGAAGTCCGCCGGAAGATCGAGCCGCATCGGATCCGGTGTGCCGGTCGTGGTGTCACTGGTCACCGCCTCGTACACGGTGACGGTGCCGGCGGCGCGCAGCTGGGCGACCGCATCGGTGAGATCGGCGGCCGCGGGTGCCGGCGGCCACGCGATGAGCTCGCTGATCGTGCCCCCGCGCCAGCCGTCCGCTTCGGCGTGCAGGCTGAGCACATTGTCACCGTCGGTCCAGGGCGCCGGGGCGACGAAACACCCTTGCCCGCACCCGCGGAAGGACAACGCCCCGCCCTCGGCGTCGCCGGTGTCGAGCCGGCCGGTGAGAGCAAAGTCCTGATCCGGCTCGGGGGCGTAGTAGTCACCGCGCCGCGGCGTGGACAACCGCACCACCGCCTGCCCGTCGCTGGCGGCGACGCTCACCCCGACCTGCCCGGCGAGTGTCCCGAGCGGAAGCACCGGGCCCTGCGGCGCCGGAGGCGGCGGTTGTTGCTGCGCGCCACTGACCGGGGGCGAGGACACCAGCACCGCGCTGGCCGCCAGGACAATCACCAGGACCGCACTCTCGGCTCGCACCACCGTGGCGACGGCGGCCATTCGGCCCGGCGAACGCAGCACCAGCCGGCGCGCGCCGAGCGCCAGGCCGGCGGCGACGGTCACCAGGGCGAGTTTGACCAGCAGCACCCGCCCATAGGTGGTCGATACCAACGCGGGCAGCGGAATGAGCACCAGCATGCTCACCGCCCCCGTGACCACCACGGCGGCAAAGACCCATCCCGCCAGCCGCAGGTAACCGCGCAACACCCAGCGCACCGCCGCGGGCTCGCGTCGCCAGGCGATGACCGCCCGGGTCGTGTGCACCAACGCGCCGACCCAGAGGGCGGCGGCCGCGAGATGGACACCGGTCAGCGCAGCGCCCCACCCGGGCTCGGCGGTATCGGCATGCGAACGCACCCCCTCGGCGGCGACCACGAGCAGCAGCGGCCAGATCGCCCAACGGCCCCGGCCGGCCGCGACGACGGCGAGCGTCACCAGCAGGCCCACAGCTTCCGCCGTCAACACTCGACCCGCCCCGCCCTGCCACAGGGCAAGGGCGGTGTCCGCGCCGAGAACGAGCCGGACCCCCAGGCCCGCGACCCCGGCCAACCCGATCGCTGCCCCGGCCGCGACCTGGGACCGCAGCGCCGGGAGCGCCGGATTCTCCGCCCGCGCCGAGGAGGTGAATCGTTCACCGATCAGTCCGCCGAGCGCCACCGCCAACCCGCCGAAGAGCATCCACCGCAACACCGCATCCAGCCACGCGATCGTCTGACCGGCCTCGGATCCGGCGCCGGTCAGTGCAGTGCCGACCGCGAACCGAAAGTCCTGCTCGACCAGGTCGCCATCGCTCCCGGTCACCTGCCAGCGCACCGTGTACGTGCCGGGCGTCAGCGCACCGGTGACCGGTGCGGTGACAGCACGCCCGTCCTTGCCGGTGGTCGCCGCGCCCACCGGCATGTCCCGACCGGCGCCATCGAGCACCCTGACCGGGTGTGGGCCGAGGGCGACGGCCTCGTTGAACAGCAGGGTGATCGACTGCGGCGGCTCCGATACCGCGGTGTCGGTACCGGGCTCGGTGAACAGCAGCGTCGGGTGGGCGGCGGCCGGGCCGGCACCCCCGAGCGCGGCGGCGGCCAGCGCGACGAGCACCAGCACCACCCGGGCCAGGCCGCGGGTCAGGGACATCACGTCGAACCGACTCCGGCGCGCTCACCGAGAGCGCGCCGGAGTCCGGGGGTGAGCAGTGCGCCCGCGGCCGGATTGCTCACCGCACTCGCTTCATGCTCATCTCGAATGGTCGATCGCCATCACATGTTCATGTTCGCGCACATGTCACACATCTGACCGCCCAGCATCATCATCTGACAGCTCCACCAGGCCTGAAGGTTCGCCAGCATGTCCATCGTGAACTCCTTAGCTCTCGTGCGCCCGGAGGACCCCTCCGGGCTATCTACGATCTCCGTACGTAGATAGTATCTGGCGGTAGCGGCGCCCGATGCCCGGCACCCGAACGAGGATTCCGGAGTCCGCGGAGCCCCTGGTGGGTGTGTTCGCCGGCAGCACCACCGACGTACCCTTGAGACGCCGACAGTGGAGGTATGCAGTGCGTGTGCGGGGATTCGGGGAGCTCGAAGCGGTCGTGATGGATCGGGTCTGGGCCCGCGAGGGAGCGACGACGGTTCGGGAGATCTTCGATGAACTCACCGAGCAGCGTGACATCGCCTACACCACGGTGATGTCGACGATGGACAACCTCCATCGCAAGGGCTGGCTCGCCAGGGAGAAGGCGGGCAAGGCCTTTCGGTACTGGCCCACGCTCACCCGCGAAGAGCACAGCGCCAACCTGATGCGGGACGCCTTCGACGGCGGCGGGCGCACCGACGTCGTACTGGCTCATTTCGTCGATCGGATGAGTGACGAGGAGTCGGCCAGTCTCCGCGCGGCCCTGCAGCGCCTGAGCCCCGTCGAGGACGCGGGATGAGTGTCGCCACCTGCCTGCTGCTCTACAGCTTCGTCGTCGCAGTCCTGGCCCCGCCGCTGCTGGTGCGGTTGACCCACCACGGTGTTGCCCCGCGACTCGGGGTCACCGCGTGGATGGCAGCACTGGGCAGCGTGGTGCTGTCCTGGGTGGCCGCCGGGGCCGTCGTCGCCGCGGAGCTGGTGCTCACCGGAACCCAACCGGGCCGGGCGCTGCTCGGGTCGTGCTTTGCCACACTCCGCGACGTGGTCAGCGGCCGCGCCGGGATCGCCGTCCAGGCAGGGATCGTGGTGCTGGCGGTGCTGGCGATCCTGGCGGTTTCCCTGGTCGTGGGGCGGCTGTGCCGCCGTCTGCTGCGCATGCGCAGCTCCACACACGGGCACGCGCGAATGACCCGCCTCGTCGGGCGCCGCGTCGCGGGGGTCGATGCCGTGGTCCTCGACGTCCCCGAGCGGGCCGCGTACTGCGTGGCGGGTAGACCGAACGCGATCGTGGTGACCAGCGCTGCACTCGACGCCCTCGATCGCCGCCAGCTCGACGCGGTCCTCGCGCATGAACGCGCCCATCTGACCGGCCGGCACCTGCCACTGCTTGCCCTGCTCCGAGGCCTTGCCGCCAGCCTGCCACGGATGGCGCTGTTCACCCTCGCCGAAACCGAGGTCGCCCGGCTCCTGGAAATGTGTGCCGACGACTGCGCCGCACGCACCCATGGGTCACGCACCGTACTGACGGGGCTGATCGCACTCTCCGGCGGTGCTCCCCTGCCGGCCGGCGCCGTGGGCGCCACCAGCATCGCCGTGCTCGATCGTGCGCAGCGACTGGCCGCCCCGTCCAGGCCCACCGAACGTGCCCGGACCCGGGCACTGCTCACCACGGCGACCGCCCTCATCGCCACAGGCCCGCTGGTCACCGGCCTACTGGCCGCGTCCGGTGTGATGCTGTGCGGTCCGATGCCCCTGTAGGGGGAGGGTTGTGTGGCGACACATGCTGCCCTGCGCCGATCGGCGGCCGGGTTGTCGGCGGTGGACACGACTGCCGAAGCTGCGACTGCGTCATCGTCGAACTCCCCGACGCCCACCACCTCGGCACGACCATTTTCGGGCACCTGCTGCACAGCTGACCGCACCCGGGCTTGCCACGGATAACACCCCGTTATCTGTAGCATCATGACATCCGGCCTGCGCCGACTCCGCTCCGGCGGTGCGCGACGCGGCCCCGTTATCTGCGGCAAGCCCAGTGAGGGAGGTGCCACCGTGCCGTCCGGGTCACCGTCCGCGCCGCCGGCGACAGTTTCCTCGACTCGATCGGCTCCCCGAACACCCGCCGCTCCTACGGCATCGCCGTCGACAAGACCACCGCCACGCTCGGCGAGACCCGGCGGCTCGCCGATGTCGCCGACGACGAGATCGGCGAAGCACTCGAAATCCTGTGGGATGAGGCGGCGGTCAACACCTGGAACGCCCGCCGCGCCGCGGTCGCGTCGTGGCTGGGCGTGGTGCCGCGAGCACGGCCACCTCGCCCCGGCGGTCCCGGCCTGGGTGAAACGCTCCACTCCACCGGACTCGAACACCCCGGTGCACTCGCGCACCGCGATCGACCGGCTCATCGCCCGCCGCGACATCGACATCCGGGAGAAGACGCTGTGGCGGATGCTCTACGAAACATGCGCCCGCACCGAGGAACTGCTCCAGGTCAACATCGAGGACCTCGATCTGGCCGGGCGGTGTTGCCCGGTGAAGTCCAAGGGCGCCAAGCCCCGCACCCGCCGCCGCGGTGCCACCTACCACGAGTACGAGCACGAGCTCGTGTACTGGGGCGCGGGCACCGCCCGGCTCCTGCCACGCCTCA
Organism: Rhodococcus sp. BP-261; assembly: GCF_019835205.1. Lineage (NCBI taxonomy): Bacteria > Bacillati > Actinomycetota > Actinomycetes > Mycobacteriales > Nocardiaceae > Rhodococcus > Rhodococcus sp. BP-261. The sequence goes on from NZ_JABUCO010000016.1 coordinate 108,890, forward strand.
CCAAGGGCCGCACCCGCGGACCGCTGTTCGTCACCCACCGCCGACCGGGCCCCGGCAAGGCCGCCGCCGACCGGGACATCTGCCCCGACACCGGGCTGGCACGGCTGTCCTACGGCCAGGCCCGCGCCGTGCTGGATGCCGCCACCGCGACGAATGGGCCCGGCACCGGTTGGGATCTGCACGAACTTCGGCATTCCGGCCTGACGCATCTCGGCGAGGCCGGTGCCAGCCTGGTAGAGCTGATGGCCAAGTCCCGCCACCGCAAACCCGAGAACCTACGCCGCTACTTCAAACCCTCACCGGCAGCAATGCGCGGCATCACCAGCCTCATCGGCCCCGAACGCAGCCACCGATAACGGCCACCAACAGAGCGTCCGTCTACCCACTGACCAGGCGCTACGCAAACTTCGTTGGTTTTTGCGCCCTTACTACTGAAACCCTAAAAAATACCCCCTATGGGTATCTCGATTGTCGATGTGACCCTTTCGGCATCGCCGGAGCACGGTTATTATCGTCGTATGACGATTAATGGTGCGGATGGGTGCCTCGCCGCGGCGGGCACCGGATCGAATCTGGACGCGGCGGTGGCGTTGTTCCACAGCCTCTCCGACGGGACTCGGTTGGCGATCGTGCGGCGCCTCGCCGACGGGGAGTCCCGGGTGGCGGACCTGGTCGGCGAGCTGGGGTTGGCGCAGTCGACGGTGTCGGCGCACGTGGCCTGTCTGCGGGACTGCGGCCTGGTGACCGGGCGACCGCAGGGCCGGCAGGTGTTCTACTCGCTGACCCGCCCGGAGTTGCTGGACCTGCTCGGCGCCGCCGAAACCCTCCTCGCCGCCACCGGCAACGCGGTCGCGTTGTGCCCGAACTACGGCACCGACACCGGCGCGGGGGTGACCCCGTGAGCGACGCCTGCGGCTGCGGCCACGACGAACCCCGCCCCGAGGGCGACGAGGAGCACGAACCCGACAAGCTGTGGCAGGTCACCGAGATCCGGGCCGCCGCCGTCGCCGGGGTGCTGCTGGTCGCCGCCCTGGCCGTGGGGTGGGCCGACGGCCCGCGCCCGGTGGAGCTGGCCCTGGAAGCGGTGGCGTTGGTCGTCGCCGGCTACACCTTCGTCCCCTCCACGCTCACGCGCCTGGCCAAGGGCAAGATCGGGGTCGGCACCCTGATGACGATCGCCGCCGTCGGCGCCGTCCTGCTCGGCGAGGTGGGCGAGGCCGCGATGCTGGCCTTCCTGTTCGCCATCAGCGAAGGGCTCGAGGAGTATGCGGTCACCCGCACCCGCCGCGGCCTGCGCGCCCTACTGTCCCTGGTCCCGGACACCGCGACCGTGCTCCGCGGCGGCCGCGAACAGACCGTTCCCCCAGCGGATTTGGCGCTCGGGGAGCTCATGATCGTCAAGCCCGGGGAGCGGATCGCCACCGACGGCACCATCCGGTCCGGGCGCACCGCGCTGGACACCTCGGCGATCACCGGCGAATCGGTGCCGGTCGAGGCCGGACCGGGCGCGGAGGTGTTCGCCGGATCGATCAACGGCACCGGTGTCCTCGAGGTCGAGGTCACCGCCCGGGCGGAGGACAACTCGCTCGCCAAGATCGTGAAAATCGTCGAGGCCGAGCAGTCCCGCAAGGGTGAGGCGCAGCGCCTGGCGGACAAGATCGCCAAGCCGTTGGTCCCGGGTGTGATGGTCGCCGCGGTGCTGATCGCCGGTATCGGCAGTGTGTTCGGCGATCCGCTGGTGTGGATCGAACGGGCCCTGGTGGTGTTGGTCGCCGCCTCCCCGTGTGCGCTGGCGATTGCGATTCCGGTGACGGTGGTCGCCGCGATCGGTGCCGCCTCCAAGCTCGGTGTCCTGGTCAAGGGCGGCGCCGCGCTGGAGGCTCTGGGCCGGATCCGCGGTATCGCCCTGGACAAGACCGGCACCCTGACCCGCAACCGTCCCGAGGTCATCGACGTCGCGACCACCGGCAATGCTTCCCCCGACGACGTTCTGGCTGTCGCGGCCGCCCTGGAGGCCCGCAGCGAACATCCCCTGGCCACAGCGATCCTCGCCGCGGTCGACGAGTACACGCCGGCCGAGGACGTCGACGCCGTCCCCGGCGCCGGACTGACCGGCCACGTGGGCGGCATCCCCGCCCGCCTGGGCCGGCCGGGGTGGATCGACCCCGGCCCGCTGGCCGCGGACATCGAGCGGATGCAGCACGCCGGGGCCACCGCGGTGCTGATCGAACGCGACGGTCGCCTGATCGGGGCGGTCGCGGTGCGCGACGAGCTGCGCCCCGAGGCCCGCGAGGTGGTCACCGGACTCGGCCGCGACGGCTACACCGTCGCGATGCTCACCGGCGACAACGAGCGCACCGCACACGCGTTGGCCGCCGATGTCGGCATCGACGAGGTGCACGCGGACCTGCGCCCGGAGGACAAGGCCCGCATCGTCGAGGTCCTCCGCAAGGAGCGGCCGACAGCGATGGTCGGGGACGGTGTCAACGACGCCCCGGCCCTGGCGACCGCCGACTTGGGGATCGCGATGGGCGCGATGGGCACCGACGTCGCCATCGAAACCGCCGATGTCGCCCTGATGGGTGAGGACCTGCGGCACCTCCCGCAGGCCCTCCAACACGCGCGGCGGTCGCGGGCGATCATGCTGCAGAACGTCGGCCTCTCGCTGGCGATCATCACCGTCCTGATGCCCCTGGCGCTGTTCGGGGTGCTCGGGTTGGCCGCGGTCGTCCTCGTCCATGAGGTCGCCGAGATCGTGGTCATCGGCAACGGGGTCCGCGCCGGCCGCGCCCGCGGCCTCACCGGCCCGGCGGCGGAGGCGCCCGCACCGGTTCCGGCGCCCGCGGCCCACCCGTGACCGCCGCACCGGTGTCGCGGTCGCGGCGGTCGCGGCGCCTGCTGGTCGTCGTGGCTGCCGGGCTGGTCGCGGTCGCGCTGGTCGTCGACCCGGTCGCCCAGCACACCCTGACCGGCGCCCGCAGCATCGACCTCGGTGTGTTGCAGTTGCGGTTGGCCTACAACACCGGGGTGGCGTTCAGCATGGGGAACCAGTTGCCGGCCCCGGTGCTGCTCACGGTGACCGGGCTGATCACCGCCGCGGTCGCGGTGTATGCGTGGCGGGCGGCGCCCACCAGTTCGTGGCCCACCATCGTCGGGCTCGGGGCGATCTTCGCCGGCGCCGCCGCCAACGTCATCGACCGCACCCTCGACGGGAAGGTCACCGACTACCTGCACACCGGGTGGTTCCCGACCTTCAACCTCGCCGACACCTTCCTCACCTGTGGGGTGATCCTGCTGCTGGCCGCCCTGTTCGTCGAATCTCGTTCCGCCGACTCGAAGGAGACCGCGTCATGACCGCGATGCCCACCGCCGTCCGTGCCGCCTACACCGCCGAGATGGTCGCCGCCCGCACCAGCACCGAGGACACCGACCGGTGGGCGCACCTCGAGGCGGCCGAGGGAAACCTCCCGATTGCCGGGGGCCGGGCACGGGTCCTCGGGTTCAACAACGGCGTACCCGGCCCCACCCTGCGCATCCGGCCCGGCGACCGGCTCCGGGTGACGCTGCGCAACCGCTTGACCGAACCGACCAACCTGCACCTACACGGGCTGCACGTCTCCCCGGCAGGCAACGGCGACAACCCGTTCCTGCGGATCGAGCCTGGCCAGGACTTCGACTACCAATACCGGCTGCTCGACACGCACCCGCCCGGGGTGTACTGGTACCACCCGCACCATCACGGCCTCGTCGCCGATCAGATCTTCGGCGGCCTGTACGGGGCCATCATCGTCGACGACCCCAAGCCGATACCGGTCACCCGGGACCGGGTGCTGGTGATCTCCGATCTGACTCTCGACAGCACCGGTCGGATCGCTCCCGCCTCGATGATGGACCGGATGCTCGGCCGGGAAGGCAACCTGGTGTTGGTCAACGGCCAGCCACCGTCCGACCATCACTGCCGCACCCGACACGCGGGAGCGGTGGCGCATCGTCAACGCCTGCGTCAGCCGGTACCTGCGGCTTCGGCTGGACGGGCAACAGCTGCAGTTGCTCGGACTGGACTCGGGCCGCTTCCCCGCGCCGTGACCGGTCCAGGAAATCGTGCTGGCCGGTGGGAACCGTGCCGACCTGACGGTGTCCACCGCGGCGGGATCGGCCCAACTGCGGGCGCTGCCCGTCGACCGGGGCGCCATGGGCATCATGGGGATGGGCATGGGAAACCCCGGCATGCGCGATATCCCGCCGCGTGGCCAGGACGCAACGGAGACGATCCTCGCCGCCCTGGAGGTCTCGGGTATCGCCGGCCCACAACCGGCACCGCGCGACCTCAGCCCACACCGCGCGACCTCAGACGCGAAACCGTCGCCGCCACCGCGACGTTCACCCTCGGCATGGGAATGGGCATGGGAATGGGTGCCGGTGGGATGCGGTTCACGATCGACGGCCGAGAATTCGATCCCGCCCGCACCGACCACACGGTGCGGATAGGCACCGTCGAGGAATGGACCCTCGTCAACGATTCGGCCATGGACCACTCGCTGCACCTGCACGTGTGGCCGATGCAACTGCTGCGCACCGGCGGGCGGGAGATCACCGAGATCATCCGCCAAGACGTGGTCAACATCCCCGCCCGCAGCCGGGTGACAGTCCGCGTGGCGTTCGACGACTACCCAGGCCGCACCGTCTACCACTGCCACATCCTCGACCACGAAGACCTCGGCATGATGGGCGTCATCGAAGCTCGATAACCAGGGTGTACCGCAGTTATGGCGTCGACCTCGGTGGCTCCGCGCAGACCCCGAGTGCCAACTCGTCCGCCAACACACGTCGACACAACACGGCCACTTTCCGGGGAAGGTGCGGCGTTGGCCGTCGTTCTCTAGCCGGTCTGTGAAAGTTGCTAGTTCACAATAAGACCAAGGTTTACATCTTTTGGTTTGGCATCCCCAGAGCAAGCCTCGGCCTAGTTTCTCGAAGATTCCCGGATCGTCACCGCTTCAAGCGGAGATGCGTCGAATCCACCCATGCGGCGAGTTGGCGCTTTGTTCACTTGACGTCTGATTCGGTAACCATCAATATAGACGTATGTCGAAACAGTCCTTACCGATCACGGACATCTCCAGCGACGAGTGCTGCTCACCGCTGATCCGCGAACCACTGACGGTCGATCGGTCGGTGGACTTCGCTCGCATGTTCAAAGCCCTCGGCGACCCGGTCCGCCTACGCCTGCTCAGTCTCGTCGCCAGCCACGAAGGCGGCGAAGCCTGCGTCTGCGACATCTCCCCACAGTTCGACCTGTCGCAGCCGACGATCTCCCACCACCTCAAAGTTCTCCGTGAGACCGGACTTCTCGATTGCGAACGCCGCGGAACCTGGGTCTACTACTGGGTGATCCCGTCTGCGCTGCAACAGCTTTCGGATGTCCTCGATGCAGCGAACCCGGCGACCGACGATGCCGGCCTGGTGACCGCATGAGCACCGCCTCGAACACCTCGAACCACCCAGCTGTCGTCGGCAAGCTCTCCACTCTCGACCGGTTCCTGCCGGTCTGGATCGGCGTCGCCATGCTCGCCGGCCTGCTTCTGGGCCGACTGATCCCCGGCCTGAACGATGCCCTCTCCTCGATCTCGGTCGACGGGGTGTCGCTGCCGATCGCGATCGGTCTACTGATCATGATGTATCCGGTGCTGGCGAAGGTCCGCTACGACCGCCTCGACACCGTCACCGGCGACAAGAAACTCCTCGCCGGATCCCTGGTGTTGAACTGGATCCTCGGGCCGGCGTTGATGTTCGCCCTCGCCTGGCTGTTCCTACCCGACCTACCCGAATACCGGACCGGGCTTATCATCGTCGGCCTGGCCCGATGCATCGCGATGGTCATCATCTGGAACGACCTCGCCTGCGGTGACCGCGAAGCCGCCGCCGTGCTGGTGGCGATCAACTCGGTCTTCCAGGTCATCATGTTCGCGATCCTCGGCTGGTTCTACCTCTCGGTCCTGCCCGGCTGGCTCGGACTCGAGCAAACCACCATCGAGGCCTCACCCTGGCAGATCGCCAAATCGGTACTGATCTTCCTCGGCATCCCCCTCGTCGCCGGATTCGCCTCCCGCTACTTCGGCGAACGCACCAAAGGCCGCGACTGGTACGAAGCAAAATTCATTCCGAAGATCGGACCGTGGGCACTCTACGGACTACTGTTCACGATCGTCATTCTCTTTGCGCTGCAAGGTGATCAGATCGCTTCCCAACCCCTCGACGTCGTCCGCATCGCGATCCCGCTGCTGGTCTACTTCGCAGTGATGTGGGGCGGCGGCTACGCCCTCGGCGCCGCAATGGGACTCGGCTACGAACGCACCACCACCCTCGCGTTCACCGCAGCGGGCAACAACTTCGAACTCGCCATCGCCGTCGCGATCGCCACCTACGGCGCCACCTCCGGGCAGGCATTGGCCGGGGTCGTCGGGCCACTCATCGAAGTCCCCGTCCTCGTCGGCCTCGTCTACGTCTCCCTCGCCCTCCGCAAACGCTTCAACCCGATCACCGCATCGACAGCCACAGCACAGACCCGGGAGTCCTGATGTCCGAGCACCGCGCCCAACCCGAACTGCTCATGCCCCACGCCGTGCTCTCACGGACCGCGGACGCGTTGTCGGCGAAGTACGTCGGCATCTTCTCCCCGCAGACCGTCGAACGGTACGTCTTCGAGTCCTACACCGCGCTACGTCGGACGTCGAAGGTCCACACCCACCTGACGATGCTCGCGGGCCGCTTCGCCGCCGACCGCCTCACCGCCCTGGCACAGTCGACCGGGGATGCGCCGAAGGACGTGCCGGAGGTGCTGTTCATCTGCGTCCGCAACGCCGGCCGCTCGCAGATGGCCGCAGCCCTGCTCACCCGCCGCGCCGCCGGCCGGGTCCATGTCCGCTCCGCCGGCTCCGCCCCCACCCACGAGATCAACCCCGCCGTCATCGAGGCGATGGCCGAACTCGGCATCGACCTCACCGATGCCTACCCCAAACCCCTCACCGACGACGTCGTCGCCGCAGCCGATGTCGTGGTCTCGATGGGCTGCGGCGACGCCTGCGCGATCTATCCCGGAAAGCGCTACCTGGACTGGGAACTCGACGATCCCGACGGCCGAACCCTCGACGAGGTGCGCCGCATCCGCGACGACCTCGACACCCGCATCAGCGCCCTGCTCACCGAGCTGACCGCACCCCTGCCCGCCTGACCCCCAACGCGTCACTACACCTCCCCCGTTCACGAAAGGGTCTCTACTTCGATGTCCGACACACCCAGCGTGCTGTTCGTCTGCGTCCACAACGCCGGCCGCTCCCAGATGGCCGCAGGCTTCCTCTCCCACCTCGCCGCAGGCACCGTCGAGGTCCGCTCGGCCGGCAGCGCACCCGCCGAGACGATCAACTCCGCCGCGGTGGAGGCGATGGCCGAACTCGGCATCGACATCTCCGCCCAGTCCCCGAAAATCCTCACCCCCGACGCCGTCGAAACCTCCGATGTCGTGATCACCATGGGCTGCGGCGACGCCTGCCCCGTCTTCCCCGGGGTGAGCTACCGCGATTGGGCGCTGCCCGACCCGGCCGGCAAAGGCGTCGAGGCGGTGCGCCCGATCCGCGACCAGATCAAGACCCTCGTCGAAGATCTGATCGCCGAACTCGTTCCCGCACAATCAGGTACGACCCGATGAGTACACCGAGTGTGCTGTTCGTCTGTGTGAAGAACGGCGGCAAATCACAGATGGCGGCCGGGCTGATGCGCAAGACCGCGGGTGAAAGCGTCGAGGTGCATTCCGCCGGCACCACACCCGGCAGCGCGGTGAACGCTCTGTCGGCGGAGACGTTGCTCGAGGTCGGTGTCGACCTCTCCGGTGAACACCCGAAACCGATCGACCCGGAGCTGCTCGCACGGATGGACTACGTCGTCACCCTCGGCCGGAAAGCGACGGTCGAGCAGGTCGAGGGGCCGACGTATCTGAACTGGGACACCGACGAGCCATCCGAGCGCGGTATCGACGGCATCGAACGCATGCGCCTGGTCCGCGACGACATCGCCGCCAGAGTTGCAGAGCTCGAGGTTGCCCTGCGCACGCAGGGCCCCGGCGAGCGCTAGGCAGGGACTGCGTCCTGGTTCGAGATCCTGACTCGTTCGATGATGTCGGCTACGCCGAAGTAGAAGTGACTGAGGACGATGATCGCCGACAGACAGGAGTGCTTGTAGTAGTCCGCGTGCGTGGGGTCGGCCGTCAGCTCGACGAACCGGTCCCTCGTGCTTCCCCAATGCAGATTGTCGCCATAGTTGTAGGTCAGGATGAGTTCGCTGGGATTGATTCCGGAGTAGCTGAAGGGGAAGTCGGCGGGGCTTCCCGGCGGGGCCGCCTTCTCGCAGATCAGCGTCGCCAGCATCTTGTTCATCAACGCCTTGCGGGCGTCGTCCCAGGACGACATCAAGTCCTTGAACCGATCGAAATCCTCTCGCGGCAGCGATCGGGCCGATTTGAACAGGATCCCTTTCACCTTGTCGTAGCTGGCTTCGTCTCCGCCGTTGTGGAGTTGGCGGAAGAAAACAGAAGTTCCCGCGAAAGCCTCGTCCGAGGGATGCTCGGCGGTCACACTCCACTCCCCGTGCCCTTGCGATGAGAACGCAAGACCACCGCCGCCATTTATTGCCGAGTAGCCGGCAAGCCGCCGACCGACCTCGACGAACCGAGTGAGGACGTCACTGTCTGGTTCTTCGACTGCGAACTGAGGGAACGACGCTGGGTCCGGAAGGTCGAACGCGTAGGTGAGCTTCTGCCATTGGTAGCGGAACGCGTCGGCGTTCGTGGAGTATTCGATCAGCGGAGGCTCGAACTGCAGGGCCACCGGGAGGATGGAGTCTTCGTACGGGACGGCGTTGACGGTAATCGAGTTGGAGAACGGGTTCTCGGCGGCGCGGGTCAGTTTCATGAAGAATTTCATGTCGCCCCACTCGAACGTCATGCTCTTGCCGTCATCGGACAGATCGCGGTCTCGTGGAAGCGGACGGCCCGCCCTCGGCGCCGCAGTGACTGGTTCCGGCGCTTGGGCAACTGCGCTGGCGTTGACGGCAGGCCTTGCTGGCCGCTGTTGATTCTTCCGAGTCCAGCGCTTGCCCATGGTTTCTCGCTCCCCCGTCTCGGTTCGACTCGTGCGCGCTCGATCGTGTCACAGCTCGCACAGATCGTCACCGCGCACTAACTGTCGGACTGGTCGGCGCGGCGTCGCTCGAGCATGACGGTGTCGCGCCATACTCCGCCGAGTTGGGCGATCCGCTCGCGGAATCCGACGGTCCGATATCCGGAGGCGTGATGCAGGGCGATGCTGGCGCGGTTCTCGGGGAAGATCGAGGTCTGCAACGTCCACAGTCCGGCAGCATCGGCTTCGTTGACCTGCTTGTGCATCAACGTCTTTCCCACACCACGCCCGCGGAACCCGTCCCCGACATACACCGAATTCTCCGCGACACCGGCATAGCAATCCCGCGCCGACACCGCCGTCAAGGCCGCCCACCCGGCGACCTGGCCGTCGACCTCGGCGACCCACCGATGCCCGGCCAACCACTTGTCGTCCAATACGGCTGCGGCCGGGACGTCGGTGTCGAAGGTCGCATTGCCGGTGGCGATGCCCTCGGCGTAGATCCGCCGCACCGCATCCCAATCGGAGTCGGCCAACGCCCGCACCGACACGTCGCCCGGTAGATCCGCCGGGCAGCACGGGCGCGGAGTGAGCACCCCCATCACTGCATCGGCGGCATGCGGCAGACCGGTGCAGCAGGTCGGGTTCACCGACACGATCGTCGTCGTGCCGCGCTTACCGAGGCTCACGAACCCGACGTCGGCGAGCTTGCGGACATGATGTGAGACGGTGGGCTGCCCGATATCGAGGGCGTCGGCGAGCTTGCCGACCGCGATCCCCGCACCGGAACCAGCAACCAGGTGCAGGATCCGCACCCGCATCGGCTCGGCGAGGCACGCGAACCACTGCGCATACATCGCCGCATCACCGGCAGGCAGCGCAGTCAGGTCGGCGGGCGAGGCCTCGAGGTCGGTCGACGGGTCGACGAGCGGTGCGATCGTGGTGGCCATACCCTCCACTATATCGATGTCGATCGATGGTTGCGAGCATCGACGGTCGTCGATATAGTCGGCGGCGAAGCATTGATCACCATCGATGAAAGGTCGTCGCCGTCATGTCCGAGCACCCCGTAGTCGTGATCGGAGCAGGACCCATCGGTCTCGCTGCCGCCGCACACCTGAGAGAGACCGGCTCCGATGCCCTCGTCCTCGAACGCGGACCGTCCGCCGGTTCTGCTGTCGCGCAGTGGAATCACGTGCGCCTGTTCTCTCCGTGGTCCGAGGTCGTCGACCCCGCCGCTGCCCGCCTCCTCGCCGCCACCGGATGGACCGCGCCCGACGGTGACAGCTACGCCACCGGCCGCGAATGGGTCGAGTCGTACCTCGCACCGCTCGCCGCCGCCCTCGGCGACACGGTCCGCTTCGGCGCCGAGGTCGTCGGCGTCGCCCGCCGCGGACGTGACCGCGTCGTCGACGCCGGACGCGACACCGAACCCCTCTCGGTCCACATCGCCCGGGCCGACGGCAGCGAGGAACGCATCCTCGCCCGCGCCGTCATCGACGCATCCGGCACCTGGGGCACCCCGAACCCCCTCGGCAGCGAAGGACTGCCCGCGATCGGCGAAGCCGCTGCCGCACAGCAGATCTCCTACCGTGTCCCCGACCTCGCCGACGACGCAGTGCGGGCCCAGTTCGCCGGTAAACACACTGTCATAGCCGGCAGCGGGCATTCCGCGCTGACCGCGATCATCACCTTCGCCGACCTCGCCGCGAAGCACCCCGGCACCACGTTGACGTGGGCGGTGCGCCGCGGCGTCACCGACGCCGTGTTCGGCGGCGGCGAGTCCGACGAACTCGCCGCCCGCGGCGCACTCGGACAGCGCGCGAAGAAAGCAGTCGACGACGGTTGCCTCCAGGTCGTCTCCGGGTTCCGCACCGATGAAGTCATCACCGGCGGCGGCAGGCTGACCCTGGTCGGTGACACCGGCGCCCGGATCGAGAACGTCGATCACGTCGTCGCGTTGACCGGGTTCCGGCCGGACCTGTCCTGGCTGACCGAAGTGCGCCTGGACCTCGACCCGACCCTGCAGGCCCCCAGAGCGTTGGCGACGCTGGTCGACCCGAACGTGCACTCGTGCGGCACCGTCTACCCGCACGGCGTCGACGAGCTCACTCAACCCGAACCCGGCCTCTATCTCGTCGGGATGAAAAGCTACGGCCGCGCGCCGACGTTCCTGGCGATGACCGGCTACGAGCAGGTCCGCAGCATCGCAGCCGACCTCGCCGGCGACCACGACGGTGCCCGCATCGTCGAACTGACCCTGCCCGACACCGGAGTGTGCGGCGGAGCGGGACTGTTCGACGACCCGAACGCCGACACCGCTGCTGCGGGCGGCGGCTGCTGCGGCGCACCCGCAGCACCGGAGTTGATCAGCCTCACTGCACCCTCGGGTTCGCGTGACTGAATCGGTCACCGACGCGGCACCCGGCCAGGATGCGCCACATCCTGGCCGGCGCCGCGTCCTGTCGATCCTGTGTCTGACCGAGATCACCAGCTGGGGAATCCTCTACTACGCCTTCCCCGTGCTCTCCCCCGCCATCAGCGCCGACACCGGGTGGTCGACGTCGACGATCGTCGCTGCCTTCTCCCTCAGCCAGCTCCTCGCCGCGCTCGTCGGGATCCCGGTGGGCCGGATCCTCGACCGCCACGGACCGCGGTGGGTGATGACCGCCGGATCCGCCGTCGCAGTCCCCGCGCTGATACTCGTTGCGACAGCGCCGAATCTGGTGGTGTTCTACCTCGGCTGGATCGTCGCCGGGGCCGCGATGGGCGGGGTGCTCTATCCCCCGGCGTTCGCTGCGTTGACGCGGTGGTGGGGCACCGACCGAGTCCGCGCCCTGATGATCCTCACCCTCGCAGCCGGTCTCGCGAGCACCGTCTTCGCCCCGCTCACGGCACTACTCGCTAGCCGGAGTGAGTGGCGGCGAACCTATCTCGTCCTCGCCGTACTGTTGGCGGTGATCACCATTCCCGGGCACCTTCTCGGGTTACGCGGACGCTGGCCCGACATCACCACCCCGCCGGGCGATGACACAGCCCGGATCGGACGAGACGGCATCGTCCGCAGTCGCCCGTTCATCCTGCTCACCGCATCGCTTTCCCTTGCGGCGAACTGTTCGCGGAAATCCCGGGTTTCCTGCTCGGAAAGATACCCGTATCGGGCCTCGAACAACAGCCGCCCCACCGAATACCACCGGAGCGCGAAACTGTGGCGCAGCATGTGCGCCGACCCGGCGAAACCGGTGAACCCCATCCCGGCAAGCCGTGCATTGGCGGCCTGGAAGGTGTGCGACCACCCATGCGGGTCGCGGGGAAGACCGTCTTCGTTGAGCCACAACGCGGCCGGCTCCCGGCCTGCAGAGGTCTCGACGAACAGTCTGCGCCGAGCCGACGGGTCGAGAGAATCGGCCGAAACCTCGGACACCCTGCCGCCGGCGTTCCGTAACCGCAGGCGCCGCGCACCCAGCACGTCCGTGACCAGCTGGCTATCGGCCAGTCGGTCATACCTGCCTGAATGCTGAGCACGGCGCACCGCAGTCGCCCTCTCCCCCTCGACATAACCGAGTACTCCAGACAACGCCGAACGCGGCATCTAATACTGGCGCCCACGTCCATATTTCGCGGTCGCCGACGCAAGTCTGCATGTCGTGAACTGACGGGACGGGTCGTCGGCCGGAAGTTCGCCCAGCAGCACCGAACCCCATTCCTGCAGCCGCAACCCGGTGCCGTACAACCCATCTGCGAACGCGCCATCACGCTGGCCGTTGCGTCCACGTGCACCGCGCCGATCGCCGCCGGCGGTATCGAGGCCCATCAATCCCAGATCTCGATACCGCTCGAACCCAGCCGGGTCGAACCACTTCACATCCCGATCTCGCACCGCCGGCGGTGCCGTCTCCGGTCGACCGGACCCCACTCCCCGGTGCACCCACGCTCTCCGATCGCCCGCACTTGCGCGCATCCGAATCGGATTCGCAACACCGAATTCGGTTGCTGCCCAACGGTAGAACAGCCCAAGTGCAATCAGATCGTGACGGTAGGTTCCCGGTGAGACCCGGCGGGGATTGCGTTCGTCCATCAACCGCCACACCTTGAATGCTTCTTGCGCTGTCGGCGCCGTCTCATCCCAACGCGCACCGAACACGATCAGAAAGTTCAGCCACGTACGCAGGCTGTATGAATCACCCCAGGTTCTGTGCCGCCTCCAGTTGGGGCTGATCCTCGGTTCCGAAGCCAGCGTAGTAGAGAGTTTCGTACTCGATCGGGGGCATATGCCCGATGCTCGAGTGGAGACGTCGAGCGTTGTACCAATCAACCCATCCGGCGGTCGCGAATTCGATGTCCGAAATCGTCCGATACGGCCCGGAGTGGAAGATCGTGGTGCGGATGCACTCGGTCTTGTACAACCCGTTCGCTGATTCGATGAGGGCGTTGTCGTACGCGTCCCCGACCGACCCGATCGATGCA